>CAISTO010000461.1 GCA_903888395.1 uncultured Bacteroidota bacterium
AAAGATAGCTATTGTAAAATAAATAACACCTAACTAAGTTAACAAATAAAAGCTGCTCATTGGGCAGCTTTTTTTGTGTAGTTTATCTACACTGCTTGTTTTTAATAATTAGTAATTGAACTCCCGATATATTTTGGAGGCAAATTAAAATTTATCTGCAAAAAGACTATTGGAAATACGAAACGCATACAATGGTAAATTCAATTTTAAATAGCAAGATTAATGAAATTATAATTTCAAAATCAGCCCACTGCAGCCCCAATTCAGTTTTATATTTTTTATTTGCTTAATTATAATATAATAAATAAAACTACTTTTGAATTATAATAACCTAAAAAATAACAAAATGAAAAAAATACTTTACACACTCATTGCAATTTTAGGATTTGCAAATGTTTCGTTGGCACAATATACTGTTTCTACCGGTTCAGATAAATATGTTTTATTGGAAGCAGCAGTTGGTTCAAATAATGGGTTTACACCTGATGCTTATTGTATTCAAGAAGGTTTAAAAAGCACATATCCAAAATTAATAATTGTAAATAACCACAATAATACTTCTGGCTTGTTACCTCTTAATTTTTCAACTAGCGACCAATGGAAATCAACTTATATTTCGGGAATACCTACTGGCACAGTTGATAGACTTCCATATTTAGGAAATATTGCTATAAGTAGAAGTGTTTGGACAAATGCAATTAATGCAATTAATACCATTCCTAAATATCAAGTATCAATAAAAGTAGACCGATTTGGACAGCAATTAAGAGTGCTTGTAACAGGAAAAGCGCTAATTAGTTTATCCGGTGATTATAGATTTAATGTAATGATAACAGAAGATAGTTTGATTCAAACTCAGACTAATTCAAGCAGTTCAGTTTGTTATGGTAGTGGCACATTGACTAACTTTTCTCACAAAGATGTATTAAAAGCCTATTTAGGCACTGAGTGGGGTATTTATAAATGCAGTAATCCATCTTTAAATCAAATTGATACAATGACTTTTAATTATACAATTCCAACTAATACTAATTTGAAAAAGTTAAAAATAATTGGAATAGTGCAAAAATATTCAGTTAATTCAACACTGCGTGAAGTGATGAATGTAATAGCTACACCATTAAATGACACCTTAACAAATAGTTATATAAGCTCAATGGGTTCAAGTATTGTACCCGGAAATTTCCAATACAATAAAATTGGAGAAACATTGTTCAATTACCCACATACAAATGCCTCTACTTACAGAAATTTGCAATTATTGCCAAACAATAAAATAGGTGCTACCTGGTATACGTCACATGATTACTACCCATTTTTTGGAAGTGGAACTGGCTATAACCGATACAATGGAACTACTTGGGAAAAAGGCGATACTTCTATGACAAGAATTGAAAACCAAAGAACTGGTTTCCCTTCCTATGCATACAATGCAACCAATAATGAAGAAGTGGTATTGTCAAATATTAATACATTTTTTGGTTTTCCTTCTACTGATGGTTATTTGGGTGGTATGGTGTTAAGTAGAAGAACAGCAGGTACTAACAATGCATGGACACAAACTACAGTTTTAGATACCATTTCATCGGTGCCAGGCGTGCTTTGGTGTAGAACTGCTATTAGTAACAATTATCTGCATGTGGTAGCCTGCTACGCTGACTCTAGCGGCTTACAACCTAATAGGGTTGTAAAAAGTGGAGTAAGAACACCGGTTGTTTATTCTAGGTATAATTTTACTAATAATCAATGGCAAGTAATCAATGCGCCACTTCCTAATTATAATAATATTAGAACGTATAATGGCACCTCCGACTCCTATTCAATTGATGCCTCTGGCAATAATGTGGCAGTTTTGATTGGTGGTTTCAATAAAGATTTAAGTCTATGGAAATCGACCAATAACGGAACAAGTTGGAATAAAACAGTGGTAGATTCATTCAGGTATTCTCCCTATGGTGCTAATCAGATTATGGCTGACACTACTTATACTAATGATGGAGCAGTTCATGTATTGATAGACAGTACGGGTAAAACTCATTGTTTTTGGGCAAAAGCAAGAGTGGGAGCTGATTCATCATTTTTTCCAGGTTATTATTATTACCCGAATCAAACCGATTTAAAGTATTGGAACGATGCCAGAACCTATGCCAATAAAACGGTTATTGGAACATGGGAAGATACTGATTTTAATAGCAGTTATGATTTAGGAACTAGATGGAGTTGGGTGAGATACGGTATGTTAAGTATTAATAACATGCCTTCAGCGGGAATAAGTAGTAATGGTAAAATATTTTGTACCTATAGTGCCCTAACGGAATACGATGTGGATGGAACTGACCAAAATTTCAGAGACGTGCATATTACCTATTCTTCAGACGGTGGAAATAGTTGGAGCAGCCCTAAAAATATAACAAGTCAGTTAGGCTTAGGAAAAGAACAGGCTTATCCTTCCATTGCGCGCACAGTAAACAATAAAATTCATTTAACATTTGCGGAAAGTTTAATTCCTGGGTCTAAATACAGTACTAACAAAACAGATATAAAATACTTTGCGATAGACACGTCAATTGTTACTCAAAATCAAAGTTATACAGTTGATAAGATCTCTAGCTATATTATTGAAGATACATTAATTTGTAAAGGAAAACCATTGAATTTTTTTCTAAATAATGCTCAATTATGGATGGATACCGTTTTAATACGTTCGGCCATTAATAGTCAGGGTTGGTATAGTATAGCTTTTGATTCTACTAAAACCATTTCAATAAAAAATTCTGCAGGTTTAATATTCAAAATAATAAATA
>CAISTO010000462.1 GCA_903888395.1 uncultured Bacteroidota bacterium
ATTATTTTCCATAAGGAATTCTGCTCACAATACTTCTTCCCAATGTAATTTCATCGGCATATTCTAGTTCACCACCAATTGAAATTCCACGGCTAATGGTGCTGATTTGAATGGGTAAATGAGCTAATTTTTTCGAAATGTAAAAAGTGGTTGTATCACCTTCTGGTGTTGCACTCAGTGCAATAATTAATTCTTTTATTTGTTCTGTTTCCGCCCTAATTATTAACGAAGAAATATTTACATCGTCAGGTCCAACGCCATTTATTGGAGAAATAACACCACCCAAAACATGGTATAAACCATTAAACTGCGAAGTATTTTCAATGGCCATTACATCGCGCAAATCTTCTACCACACAAACCAGTTCAGGGTTACGTTTATGGCTTTGGCAAATGTTACACAAATCGCCATCGCTCACATTATGGCAACGTTTGCAGTACTTTATTAAAGTTCTTACTTGTTCTAAAGCTTGTCCAAGGCGAATGGCATCTTGAGGTTCTTGCTTTAAAATATGCAAAACCATGCGCAAAGCCGATTTTTTTCCTACACCTGGAAAGCGTGATAATTGGTTAACAGCCTCTTCAATTAAGGCAGATGGAAAGTTCATGTTAAACCGCTACTGCTCCTTTAATTCCTGGGTGTGGGTTATAATTTTCCAATTCAAAATCTTCGTATTTAAAATCAAAAATTGATTTCACATCTTTTTTAATTTTCATGGTTGGATAAGGCCTAACATCTCTACTTAATTGCAAAGTTACTTGCTCAAAATGATTGCTATAAATATGTGCATCGCCAAAAGTATGAATAAAATCGCCTGGCTCTAAATTGCAAACTTGTGCAACCATTAAAGTAAGTAATGCATAACTGGCAATATTAAAAGGAACGCCCAAAAACATATCGGCACTGCGTTGGTATAACTGGCAACTTAGTTTTCCATTGGCCACATAAAATTGAAAAAAAGCATGACAAGGCATCAAAGCCATTTTCTCTAAATCGGCCACGTTCCAAGCACTTACGATAATTCTGCGGCTATCAGGATTGTTTTTTAAGGTTTCTATTACTTCACTTAATTGATCTATGTGTCCGCCATCAGCTTTAGGCCAATTGCGCCATTGATGCCCATAAACAGGTCCAAGATTTCCGTTTTCGTCAGCCCATTCGTCCCATATTTTTACACCATTATCGGTTAAATATTTGGTGTTGGTTTCACCTTTTATAAACCAAAGTAATTCGTGTATAATTGATTTCAAATGAACTTTTTTAGAAGTAATCAGTGGAAAACCTTTGCTTAAATCGAATCTAATTTGTGCGCCAAATATGCTGCGTGTTCCAGTTCCAGTTCTATCACTTTTTTCGGCACCTGTAGAAAATATGTGCTTCAGTAATTCTTCGTATTGATTCATTTTTGAAATATTATTTTACAAATAAAATGAAATATTTAGCCAAGACTATATAATTTTTTGAACCAAAAAGTAACAAATAAATTTTTTTGAACCACATTTAACCATAGCTTTTAAATTGTTAAAAAAAATCTTTGTAATTTTAGCTAAAATAATAGCGAGTAAACTAAACTTTTGAAACACATAGTAACATAGAAAACATAGCTTTTGTTGCTTTAAAATAAAATTTGTGTTTAAAATAACCTCGAAAGACAAAACTTTTTAATCACATTGAATAGCAATTATTTTTAAATTGAAGTTCCGGAGGAACGACATATTTATAGCAACGGGTTTTAACCCGTTGAAAAAAATGCATCCTCATGTACGAAACCCCAAAATCTCTGTGAAAGCATTCAGCTTTCACAAAGATTTTGGGGTTTCGTTGTTGGTCTTTTCATTTTACCCCAGTTTCACTAGGGTCTATTCATATTAAACTCCGTTGGAGTTTCTCTTTTGATGTTTCGTCATGTAATATTAAGCTTTCAAACTGATTTTTTTAAAATCTGCGAAATCTGTGTATTCTGTGGCTAAAAGAAACTAAGCAGCTTGAAAAGTTTTGTATTTCAAAGCTTCTATTTTGCTTTTGGCATAGGCCAAGTCAATTACAATTTTTCCTTTAACAGTCAAATCAGGAGCTTCATACATTAAGTCAAGCATGATGGCTTCGCAAATACTGCGTAAACCACGTGCGCCTAATTTAAATCCAAATGCGGTATCTACAATTAAATCTACCACTTCATCGGTAAACTGTAATTCTATTTTTTCTAATTCAAACAAGTGTTTGTATTGCTTGGTCAAAGCATTTTTTGGCTCAGTCAAAATATTACGCAAAGCTTCTTTATCCAAAGGATTTAAGTGGCAAAGTACAGGTAAGCGACCAATTATTTCGGGAATTAAACCAAAACTTCTTAAATCAGCAGGACTAATGTATTGCAACATATTTTTGTCGTTTACAGCGCCAATTTCTTCTTCATTTTTAAAACCAATGGCTTGTGTTTGTAACCTTCTAGCTATATGTCTATCGATTCCATCAAACGCACCACCACAAATAAATAAAATATTGCTAGTGTTTATTTGAATCATTTTTTGGTCAGGATGTTTGCGTCCACCTTGAGGTGGCACATTGGCAATAGTCCCTTCCAAAATTTTCAGTAATGCTTGTTGAACGCCTTCGCCACTTACATCTCGGGTAATGCTCGGGTTATCGCTTTTTCTGCTAATTTTATCTATTTCATCAATGTATACAATGCCACGTTCCGCCATTTCTACATTATAATCGGCTGCTTGCAGCAATCTGCTTAAAATACTTTCTACATCTTCTCCTACATAACCAGCTTCGGTTATCACGGTAGCATCGGCTATACAAAAAGGAACTTCCAATACTTTAGCCAAAGTTTTGGCCAATAAAGTTTTGCCTGTTCCTGTTTCACCAACCATCATCACATTGCTTTTCTCTATTTCTATGTCGTTCTTTTTACTTTTTACCAATAAGCGTTTAAAGTGATTATAAACTGCTACGCTCAATACTTTTTTGGCTTCATCTTGGCCTATTACGTACTCGTCAAGGTGCGCTTTTATTTGAGCGGGTTTTAGTAAAACTAATTTGTTTAAAGGAGTTGAGGTTTTTACTTCTGTATCTTCACTAATTATTCTATTAGCTTGCTTGGTACAATCTTCGCAGATGAGGGCATCGAGGCCAGCAATTAAAAATTGAACTTCATTTCTGCTTCGTCCACAAAATGAACATTTATCTTCGGTTTTTTTTGCCATTAAAATGATTGAACTATTATTTTAAAA
Source organism: uncultured Bacteroidota bacterium (assembly GCA_903888395.1). Classification (GTDB taxonomy): domain Bacteria; phylum Bacteroidota; class Bacteroidia; order UKL13-3; family UKL13-3; genus JAAFJM01. The sequence continues at coordinate 3,237 of CAISTO010000462.1, forward strand.
AATAGCTTACGAATATAATACAACCTAAGGCGTTTTTTGTTTATTTTTTACAAATGAATTTATAATGTGCTTCATATAATATTGTTTCCCCTCTCATGAAATTTGTATTTACCTAAAAATTGAAATTACTCAGCTAATTTGTTTAGCTCAAAATAAGGGCTAATTTGCAACCCATTTTAAATTAAAAACTAAATAATAAAATTATGATAATTGGAGTTCCAAAGGAAATTAAGAACAATGAAAACCGCGTAGGATTAACTCCTGCTGGTGTAATTGCTTTTGTAAAAGCAGGTCATCAAGTATTTGTGCAAGCAACTGCTGGTAATGGGAGTGGTTTTTCGGATGAAGAATATGCTGGTGCTGGCGCAACTGTTTTAGCTACCATTGAAGAAGTATATGGTAAAGCCGAAATGATTGTTAAAGTAAAAGAACCCATTGAATCGGAATATACTTTAATAAAAGAAGGTCAATTATTGTTCACTTATTTCCACTTTGCAAGTTATGAGCCTTTAACTCACGCCATGATTGCACGTAAAGCCATTTGCTTAGCATACGAAACAGTTGAGAAAAAAGATAGATCTTTACCTTTATTAGTTCCTATGAGCGAAGTAGCAGGTAGAATGAGTATCCAAGAAGGTGCTAAATATTTAGAAAAACCAATGGGCGGACGCGGCATTTTATTAGGTGGCGTACCAGGTGTGAAACCAGCTCAAGTATTAATTTTAGGTGGTGGAATAGTTGGAACTCAAGCGGCTAAAATGGCTGCTGGTATGGCTGCTGACGTAACCATTATGGATATTTCAATTCCTCGTTTACG
>CAISTO010000463.1 GCA_903888395.1 uncultured Bacteroidota bacterium
ATAAATTCTTATTCAAGCATTGAATGGAAATTGATGAAAATATCTTTTTCTTTGATTTGGATTTTATTATTTACTGTAATATTATTTAAATATAGTTATGTAACAACTCCTGAAAGTATTTTTAAATTGTTTCCTGAAGATTTTTATTTAAGTCCAAACACTAAAATTTTGTTATTTATTGCTAATTTAATACTAATTTATTGTTATGTTATTGAAAAATATATTTGTTGGTCATTGTTTTGTTTGTTCCTGACTAGTTTGTTTGTATTTTCCTTAGAGGATTCAAACAGTGATTTTAATAGAAATACCATGATTACTGGAATTTTCTTTGCCCAGTTTCTGGCTTACAGTATCAAAAAAAAATATTATGAATTTGATATTGAAAAATACAAAGTTCAGTTTTCAGTTCAAATTATCGCAATAAGCTATACTTTATCTGGTATTTCAAAATTGAGAATATCGGGTTTGAATTGGATTTATGATGGTTTGTTTTTACCATTACAAATAATGAAAACAAATTATTCCGCGTATGTAAATGATTTTAATATTAAACATATAAATAATGCATTTTACATAATAAATGGGTTTAATAAATATTTTTTCATTGTAATTTTCATTTTAGCATTTACATTAATAATAGAATTGTTTGCCTTGTTTTCAGTCTTTAGTAAAAAAAATGCTTTTATATATGGTTTGCTTCTTATGTTTATGCATATTGGAATATATATTGTATTGAACATTGCAATAATAGGGGCCTATATTCCCATGTTAATTTTTATGTTAAATCCATTGTATTTGATATGGATTATCATTAAAACATTAAAGAGTAAATTTAAAATTGCAACAGTATAAATAATGATTAAAAAAATCTTCTTTTCTGTTATAGTTTTTTATCTTACTCTTGAATTTTCATTAAGGATTTCAGGCAAATTTAAAAGTCCAAATGAAATTACCACAGGAGATTATTATTGTCAATAACGGCAAAAAAGTCCCACTTGGTATCATTATTACAAGCCAAATTATACGCATTTATTTAAACAAAAAGAGTTCGAATATATAAATACTTACAATGAGCTTGGTATTAGAGAAAAACCTTTTATAGCATTTTTAAAAGATACTACGTCTAAAAAAATTGTTTGTTTAGGCGATTCATTTACTGAAGGAGATGGAACATGTTATGATAGTTCATGGGTTAGGCAATTTAAAAAAAAAATTAATTTAAATTCCAAACATAAAATAAAATTATACAATGCTGGTACTTGTGGCAGTGATGTTTTTTTTAATAACAAATTATTAATTAATAATCTTTATAAAATGAAGCCTCATTTGGTGATTGAATGTATAAATACCAGTGATATTTTAGATATAATTAAAAGAGGAGGAAATGAACGTTTTAATGATGATGGAACCACATCTGGAAAAGTAGGTCCTAGATGGGAGTTAATTTATAAATATTCCTATGTATTTAGAAGAATTACACATGTTTTTTTTAAATATAACCGAAACCTTATAAAAAAATCAAGAAAAACCAAATGGGATTTATTACAATAAGTGGAATCAAAAATGGTATGATAAAGAAGGAAATGATATTTGGCAAGACGAATGTGATCATTTGTTATTACAAATAGCAGAAACTTTTGAAATAAGTATAAAAGAAAAAAATTGGCAACATTGGAATGGGGGAGTATTTTTATTTAATCATGAAAGTGATGGGTTTTTAAATGCTTGGCATCAAAAAACCATGCATATTTTTTCATTAACCAATTGGAAAACACGTGACCAAGGAACTTTGATTGCTACGGCTTGGGAGTTTCGTTTAAATAAGCATCCTACACTTTCTAAAAAATGGAATTTCATAGCTGATTATTATAAAAAAAGTTTGAAGCTCAATAGCAATGAAGGCCTGATAACAGATGATGATTTTAAAACAAGTTATAAGCCCATATTTATGCATGTTTACCATCATTGGGGAAAGCAAGATTGGGATGTTTGGCAATGGATAGAAAATAGAATTTCATGAAAAAAATAATATTTAAATCAAGTATATTTATAATCGGATTAATTTATTTAATTGGTGTGATTATTTTTGGGGACGCACATCCCTTTGCAAAATTCACTATGTATAGTTCTTTTGCTGATTATTCCTATGTTTTTTATTTTACTGACCAAGATAATAAAATGATAAAATGTACTGACTTAAATTCGACAGGTACAAATTTAGCGCATATGTATACTACCGTTTGTGAAAATAACAATTTTAGTCATGGACACGGAATGGAAAGCGATTCTGTATTACATGAAGTTGGAAAACAAATGTTAAATATTATTAAAATCAATAATATTAAATTCATTCACCATAATAAAAAAGTTAAATTGAACAGGATATATTTTTATTATGAAGGGAATTTCATTCAATGTAAAAAACAAAAAATGTATGAAACCATTTTTAAGTAAATTTTTTATTTCAATCCTCATTTTTCTTGTTTCGTTTGAAATATTTTTAAGGGTCTCCGGAAAATACAATACATTTTCAGAGCTTAATGGGAAAAATTATTCGTTCAAATTTAGAGTTAATAGACCTACTTGGTACCATACCAATAAACCAAATACTTCAAGAATAAAAAAAGAAAAAGAATGGCAATATTTTAACCAATACAATGAATTTGGTAATAGAGAAAAGTCTATATTTAATTTTATAAATGATACTTCCTCAATAAAAGTAGTTTGTTTGGGCGATTCATTTACCGAAGGAGACGGAGCACCATATGATAGTTCTTGGGTTCGAAATTTTGAACAAAAAATAAACTCTAAAGTTAACATAAAATATAAAATATACAATATACAATGCGGGAGCTTGTGGAAGCGATGTGTTTTATAATTATAAAATACTTACTAATAAATTAATGACTTTAAAGCCTAAAATTGTTATTGAATGTATTAATTCTACCGATATAAATGATGTAATTTGGAGAGGTGGAAATGAAAGATTTAATTCGGATGGTACAGTTTCTGGTAAAGTCGGGCCCAATTGGGAGTTTTTTTATTGCTTTTTACATGTTTTTAGAGCTTTTATGAAAGTTTTTTATAAATACAATGAACATCTATTAAGTGAGAATAATCTGCTGTTAAATGAAAAATCTGCTGTTTCTTTAATTGTAAGTCAATTAGAACAAACTGCACAATTTTGTTTGAATCATCAAATTGAATATCATTTAATAATACACCCACTACCCACAGAATTAATTAATGGAGCCACCCAACCAATTGAATTTATTCAACAGTTAAATCATAGACCATACGTTACTTCATTGTTCACTTCATTTAGTAACTACTATAAAAAAAATGATTTATTGAAAGAATATTGGATAGTTAACAAACATTTTAATTCAAAAGGGTATTTAACTATGGGAAATATTATTTTTAATGAAATTAAATTAAACTCAATAAAATGAAAGATTTTTATAAATTTTTAAATATAAATTCTTATTCAAGCACTGAATGGAAATTGATGAAAATATCTTTTTCATTAATTTGGATGATGTCTTTTTTGTTAATATTGTCTAGGTATAATTATGCGCCAACTCC
>CAISTO010000464.1 GCA_903888395.1 uncultured Bacteroidota bacterium
AGTGGCTCAGTTTCCAAAACATTATTTAATGGAACAAATAGAATAAATGAGGATGCTAACTAATAGAAATTTAGTATAAAAAAAATATAATTAATAAAAACATATAAAATTATGAGAAGATTACCAGTATACCTATTACTTGACACATCTGGATCCATGAGTGGAGAACCAATAGAAGCCGTTAAAAATGGTGTTCAAGTTATGATTAGTTCATTGCGCAATGATCCACAAGCTGTTGAAACAGCTTACTTAAGCATTATTACTTTCGACACTGATGCAAGACAAATTGTACCTTTAACGGATTTGGCAGCATTTCAAATGCCCGATTTAAGAGCAACAGGAACTACATCATTGGGAGAGGCATTGAAAGTTTTAAGTAATTGTATTAAAACAGAAGTTACAAAAACTACTGCAGAAGTAAAAGGCGATTGGAAGCCTTTGGTTTTTATAATGACCGATGGTCAACCTACTGATGATTGGCAAAGTGGTTTAAATGAGTTTAAAAATGTTCGAGTTGGAAACGTTATTGCTTGTGCCGCTGGATCTGGAGCTGACACCAATATTTTAAAGCAAATTACAGAAAGTGTAGTTAGCTTAGAAACAGACCAAGAAAGTATAAAATCATTTTTTAAATGGGTTTCTGCTTCTATTGGCGTTTCGTCTACAAAAGTTGGTGAGAGTGGTTCAGAAGTTACTGGATTAAATCAAATGCCACCTCCACCAGCTGAATTAAATATTGTTGTTTAATATCAATAATAAATAATGGGCAAATTTGGGTTTTCATTTTCTTGGAAAAGGCTTTTAGGTATTACCAGTGCAAAACAGAGTTTTGCCCGAAAAACTGGAATACCCACATCTAAATCAGGAGTTGAAAGAAAGTTAGGCGCAATATTTTTAAAACTAATATTTAGAAAATAATAATTTGAGACGATTACCAGTATATTTTTTACTCGATACATCAGGTTCAATGAATGGTACATCCATTGTAGCATTGAACAATTCTTTGAGCGAAATGATAGGCACATTGCGCCAAGATCCTCAAGCTATTGAATCAGTTTGGATAAGTATCATTACTTTTGATATAGAATCGAAAATAATCATTCCATTATCAAGTATAGATTCCTTTCAGTTACCTGAAATAACTTGCCCAAGTTCAGGCCCAACTCATACAGGTGAGGCATTATCACTACTCTTTAAAATAGTAAATACTGATATTAAAAAGGGTTCTATGACTGAAAAAGGTGATTGGAAACCACTTCTCTTTCTTTTTACCGATGGTTCTCCCAGTGACAAACAGCTGTACAGAGAAATGACACCCAAAATTAAAGCATTAAATTTTGGAATTATTGTAGGTTGTGCAGCTGGTTCGCTCTCAGATGATGCAATGCTGAAGGAACTTTGTGATCACGTTGTTCATTTAGATACAGCAGATGCTTCCACTTTGAAGCAATTTTTTAAATGGGTTTCTGAAACAATTGATCACGGAAATAAAAGTATGGGAACTGGCGATAAAGTTGGTATTCCACCACCACCTAACGACATTAACTTAGTAATATAATTTAGAAAATGAAATTATTATTCGTATTGACAATAAATGCATTAATTATTGGCTTGTTTTTATATTCGAAACTATTACCACATCAAGCCAATTTAAATAATAAATACAAAGGTGTATTTAATTTTTTCAATGGTGTTTTTACACCCATATTCAATTTTTTTAAAAAATATGTAAAGCCTTTTCAAGTTGGACAAGGATTATCAGTTGATATGACTCAGATTATCTTGCTTTTATTACTTCTTTTAGTATTAAATTTAGTAAAATGAGAAGATTACTAATATTTTTTTTAATTGATGTTTCTGAATCGATTGTTGGAAAACCTATTCAGATGGTTGAAGAAATTCCAGCCAAAATAATTTAAAGATATCCACTTACTCTTTGCGCGGAAATATTGCACCTTATAAATCATTTTGGAAGGTAGATTTGATGTAAAAAGAATAAACAGTTTAAAATAATACATGATGATAACAAAAGAATATATTGAACTACTTTTTAAAAGTAAAGGAATAGTAGTGCCTACAAATTTAACTGATAAATTTCAAGAGTTTATCAATGAAAAGAGCAGTATAGAATCTGTTAAAGCAATTTTGGAAAATCAAATGGAAATATTAAAAAATTGGAAAGACAAAAACATAATAATTGATTTTTCAAGACAACAAATAACATTGCCAAATGCATTAATAAATAAAAGTTATCAGACAAAACTCGATATTGAAAAATTGGATTTAATTATAACTGATATAGTTGGACTTTCAGATTTAGGTTTGAAATTTGATCCTGTATCTTTTGTTATTGAGGGCATTCCAATTATAAGTGGTGATTTTAAGTTAAAAATATTATACAGAATTAAAGGTGATAAGGATGATTCTGTATTAAATGAAAAAATAATCTCCATTTTAGTAATGGCTGATCCAAAATCATTATGGAAAAATTTACCTTCAAATAAAGATGATATTTATTGGAAGGAAGATCATGTTTCTATTTGCGAAAAGTTGGGTAATAGAACAATATTAGTTTCTTCAAAAAGAGGTCGTTCACATCAAAATGTTGGGTCATTTAGAGATGATGATTTTGGATTTAAACACTTTCATGGAAATGGGTGGTCTTTGGTTTGCGTTGCTGATGGTGCTGGATCATATCCATTATCAAGAAAGGGTTCTCAAATAGTTTGTAATGCGGTAATTGAATACTTTGAGTTAGATGTTGATAAAGAAAAAAGAAATGAGTTTGATTTAAAAATTACTGAATACGAGATATCTAAAGATCCTCTTTTAAGAAAAGAAATAGAAGGATTAGCTGCACAAAATTTATACAAAGCAGTACTTTTTGCTCATAATAAAATTAAAGAACATGCAGATGCAACCTTTTTAAGTAATCCCTCCATATTTAATAATCCTAAATTAAAAACACCATTAGAATATTATCATTCAACTTTACTCTTTACAATATTTAAGAAATATGAATTTGGTTATGTTATTTTAACTTTTGGAGTAGGCGATTGTCCTGGAGCAATCATGAACAAAGAAAAAACAGAGACTACTTTATTGAATTGGCTTGATGTTGGTGAATTTGGAGGTGGTACAAGATTTGTTACACAGCCAGAAATTTTTCATTCAACAGAACGTCCAATGGTTTCTAGATTTAATCTTAAAATCATTGAAGATTTTTCTTTTCTATTCTTAATGAGTGATGGCATTTATGATCCTAAGTTTGAAGTAGAGGCAAATTTAGAAAAAAACGAAAAATGGATTGATTTTTTATCAGATTTAGAGGGTAAAAATGAAGATGGTTCGAAAATTGATTTTAATTTTGAAAATAAAGAAATTACAAACCAACTTTCAACTTGGATGGACTTTTGGAGTAAAGGAAATCATGATGATAGAACCTTAGCTATAATTTTTTAAAAAATCCATAATTATATGTCATCAACAGTTACAGTAACATCTATTATTGATACAAATAAAAAATATCAATATATTGACAAAGGTTCTCCATCAGCAGCGGGTGGAATGAAAGATATTTATTTTAGTCCTGACAAATCATATGTTGTAGCTTTTTATAGAGCTGCACAAGATTTTAATTCTATTGAAAGATTAAAAAAAATAGTAACAACTTATTTTGATAGATTTTTCAATAATCCATCTGGTGCATATTATAAAGAATTATACAGTTGGCCAATTGATGTAGTTAAATTAGACAATCGAATAGGTATTATAGTACCTTGTTATAATAGTAACTTTTTTTTTAAAAAAGGTTATGCTTTAAATGATGCACTAAAAGGACAAGACAAGGAAGGCAAATGGTTTGCCAGTCCATTATTTAGGGTATCAAGTTCAAAATCAAAATTAGATGAATCAGAATTAGGTAATTGGTTAAGCTATTTTCAAATAGGAGTAAATATAGCGAGAGGAGTTAAAAGATTACATGCTGCTGGATTAGCACATTCTGATTTGTCTTATAAAAACGTACTTATAGATCCTGTTAGTAAAACAGCAGCTATTATTGATATTGACGGTTTAGTTGTTCCGGGTTTATTTCCCCCGGATGTAATTGGTACACCTGATTTTATTGCTCCAGAAGTTTTATCAACTTTACATCTAAATATAAAAGATCCTAATAGAAAATTACCCAATATTCAAACTGACAAGCATGCATTAGCTGTTTTAATTTATATGTATTTATTATATAGACATCCATTAAAAGGAGGGAAGTTTTTTGGAGGGGATATTGAAGCTGATGAAGAAGTTAAATTAGCAATGGGATCAAAAGCATTGTTTGTAGAACACCCGACCGATAAAAGCAATCAAAATTTAAAAAGAGAATATGGTGATAATTTACAAAAATTTCAGCCGTGGACTAATTTAACAAAAACACCATACACTATTTTAGGTCCATATTTAAAAGAGTTATTCGACCAAGCTTTTATTAAGGGTTTGCACAATCCAAATGAACGACCTCCCGCATCTATGTGGGAACAAGCATTAATTAAAACCATGGATTTGAAATTACAGTGTGCTAATTCAAGATGTGATCAAAAATGGTTTATTTACAATGATACAAATAATACTTCTTGTCCTTTCTGTAATACTAGATATAATACTTCAATTCCAATTCTTGACTTTTATTTTCAACAATCACCAGGTAAATGGAAACCAGAAAATCAAAGGCTTGTAGTTTATAATGGAACCACACTCCAATTATGGCATACTGATAGAAATGTTATAACAAATGAAAATTTGACTGCCGCTCAAAAAACTCCTGTTGGATATTTTTCTTTTTTTAACAACAAATGGGTTTTTGTCAATCAAAAATTAACATCATTGGTTGATAAATCTGAAAATAAGGAAATAAAAATTGGGGAAATGGTGGAGTTAACTTCAGGTAAGCAATTAATACTTTCTAAGGAAGATGGTGGAAGAGTTGCAGTAATATCAATTGCTAATAAATAACAATTAAATATAAATCAATATGCAAGAATTAATTTTGAAAATTATGGATAACCCAACTGCTTCATTAGCAATTATTGGGAATTTAATTATCATCGAAAGTTTACTTTCAGTAGATAATGCTGCAGTATTAGCAACTATGGTAATGGATTTACCTCAAAAAGATAGAGACAAAGCCTTAAAATATGGAATTTGGGGTGCTTATATATTTCGTGGACTTGCAATGATTTTTGCAGCTTTTCTTTTAGGATTTTGGTGGTTAAAGCCATTAGGAGGAATGTATTTGTTATGGTTAGTTGTGGAGCAGTTTAAAAGTAAACTAGGATATGGCGAAAGGGGTTCAATTATTTTTAAAATAATTTCATTGTTTGCAATAATGATGTTAATACATAATGATGGAACAATCAATGTAATTGCATTATGGTGTTTAAGAGGTTTTGCGTTTACTTACATAGCATATTTAATGTATTCATTTATTAAACTAAAAGAAGATGAGGAAGATGATGGCGAAATCAATAAATCAAATAATGCAGTTTATAAGTTTTTTTTCAATAAAATAGGAATTTTTTGGTCTACAGTAATACTTGTTGAAATAATGGATATGGCTTTTTCTATAGACAATGTATTTGCCGCTGTTGCCTTTACTGATAATATAATTCTTGTATGTACTGGTGTGTTTATAGGAATATTAGCAATGAGATTTATTGCACAATGGTTTGTAAAATTAATGGAAAAATACAGGTTTTTAGAAACTGCTGCTTTTATTGTCATTGCTATTCTTGGAGTTAAGTTACTATTGTCTATATACGAGCAATTCTATCCTGAAACTGGATTAAGTGTTTTTTTAAAAAGTCATACAGCAGATATTACAATTTCTATTTTAACAGTTGCAATTTTCTTTGTACCAATTTTAACAAGTGTATTACTTAATTTTCCTAAAAAGCATAGCATAGAAGCATAAAGATTAATTTTTAAAATTTCAATACTAAATGTTTTATTAGAATAGAACCAGTATTGATTGAAAATATATTAGCTAATCGTTATCATTCATTTTTCTTATAAAAAAAAATAAAAATAGATATGAATAATTTTTTATTTAAGATAAACATTACGGGTAACTTCAACAACATAAATTACAAATAAAATCAGAAATTTTATTTGTTTACATTGAGTCATGG
>CAISTO010000465.1 GCA_903888395.1 uncultured Bacteroidota bacterium
GCGCGATTTGGATATTCGTGGTTCGGGTAATTTATTAGGTGGTGAACAAAGTGGTTTTATTTCGGAAATAGGTTTTGAAATGTATCATAAAATATTAGATGAAGCCATTCATGAACTGAAGGAAGATGAGTTTGCAGACGTTTTTGTAGACGATAGACAAAAGACCATAGACCATGGAATATCGTCAAAGGATTGTGTAATAGAAACAGATTTTGAGGCGTTGATTCCTGATGAATATGTAAGAAATATTGGCGAAAGGTTGAGTTTGTATAACATGCTTTCAGCAATTAATAGCATAGAAGAATTGGGGAAATTTGCCAAAGATTTAACAGATAGATTTGGACCAATTCCTAGGCAAGTTACTGATTTAATGGATTTAATTCAATTGCGGGAAACCGCAAAGAAATTAGGATTTGTAAAAATTGTACTCAAAAATAATTTGTTAATTGCCACTTTTCCGCCAGAAAACAACAAGGCATATTATGAAAGCAATTTATTTATAAATTTACTCCAATTTGTTCAACAAAATGGCAATACTTGTAAACTTAAACAAACCAGTAAAACTTTACAAGTTTTGATGAATAATGTTACAGAAATAAAAAAAGGTGAGTTTATTTTCGAAAAAATGAAATCTTTTATTGAAAAACAAACTAGTGTTTAATATACACTATTGAAAATAAATTATAATTTGATTTCATTATTTGAATTGCAATATTTTTTAAACAAAATATGCTTTATTTGTGAAAAAATAAAGTAAATATGAAACAAATAAGCCTATACAAAATACAATTTATAACTGTATTATTAATTCTATTTACTGTAAATTCATGTAAAAAAGACAGTACTGATTTTGGTAAATACGACACCTATTCTCCAACTCCGGAATTCAGCATTCCATTATTCAACACGAATATAAATATGCTAAATATTACGCTAAATGATTCGTTTAAATCAAGCGTAGATAATAGTGGCTTAGTTCATTTTGTATATAGACAAGATAGCTTATTTAGTTATAAAATAACCGACTTCTATAACTTTGAAAATGCAAATAAAACGAGTATTAATAATAGCTTGGGAGAAATTACAATCAACAATGTTTCAAGTTCAAAAAAATCTACTTTACAGGATTTAACAACTAATTTTTCAGCTCCTAGCAAAGCGGTTTTTGATTCTATTGCTGGTAAAAATGTAATATTTCCTGCAATAACAGAGACCATCACAAATGTTAAACCTTTTGATGCATTTACAGAATTTACTTCGGTAACTTTTTCCCAAGGATATTTAATTTTAACAATTCATAATCATTTACCAATAAATTTAAGTGCCATTACTTTAAACTTATATAATTTGTTACCTACTCAAACTTTACTAGGTGTTTATAATTATACCAATATTGCACCTGGTGCAAGCAAATCTGATTCAATATTACTAACGAATAAAACCATAAGTAATGCTACAGGCTATTCAATGCCCGTGTTCAATACCAATAGTTCGGCACCAACTGCGGTTTTAGTTAATTACCAAGATTCAATTGTAATTAAAGCAAGAACAAGCGGAGTAAAAGCAAGTTCCGGAACCGCAGTTTTTCCCGATCAAAGTATAGCAAGTCAATCAACAACATTAGATTTTACAACGCCAGATTCTACACAAAGAATTAGAAAATTAAAACTTGCGGCAGGAAAATTAAATTTTATAGCCCAATCAACAATCAAAGAACCCATTGAATTAACAATCAATTTTACGGGAGCTTTAAAAAATGGAATGCCATTCCCGAGCCAAGTTATTACCATTCCAACTACTGGCAACAGTGCATTTTATTATGATTCCTCTATCAACCTTGCTGGGGTATCTTTAGACTTAACACAAAAAATTTCGAAACCTTATAATAATGTTTCTATTACCTATTCGGCAAGGGTTATTTCATCAGGTTTACCTGTAACATTCAATGCCACTGATTATGTTAATTTACAAGTTAATACCACAAATAATTTATTAGAATATATAGAAGGTTATTTTGGTAGAATAGAAGTTTTATCTACTAAGAATAATTTTATAAATCTTTCGTTTTTAGATAATTTCAAAGGTGGTTTCAATTTAGATGCTCCGGAATTAAAGGTTACAGTAAATAACTCTGCAGGAGTTCCCATTGAGTTTCAATATAACGTGATTGGTAAAAATAGAGACGGTTTAATTCAAGATGCACAAATTGTTCCATTTACTGCAAATTTTCCTTTAGTATCTGAAGCGGGGCAAACAAAAAACACTTATCAGGTTTACAGTAATAAAAATGGAAATGGAAAAATTAATGAATTATTATCATTACCACCCAACAGCGTTCAAATTACTGGTAAAATGCTTTCTAATCCGATTAAGGACCCTACAATCAATCAATTTATTAAACTAGGGAGTGCTTTAAATGTAAATTTGGAATTAGACTTACCATTGGCATTGCATACAAGTGGATTTTCCTTAGTTGATTCAACCGCGTTTGATGCATTGCAATTTGATAAATTCAAAGAAGTAATATTAGGATTAAACATTGACAACAGATTTCCTTTTGACGCAAACATCAAAATTGTTTTCATGAACGATTCAAATAATATTCCTGTTGATTCAATAATTTATAATAAAATAGTTACAAGTGCTATTACTGACGTAAATGGTAAAACTATTCAAAGCTCAAAATCAAAAAACAGGATTTCATTAGATGAAAATCGTTTACGAAAATTAATTACAAATAGGGTTAATAAAATAAAGCTATTTACCACATTTATTACAGAAAATAATGGAACTAAGCCAATAAAAATATACAGTGACTACGATATGAAAATTAGTGTTGGAATAATTGCTACTCTTAAAAAATTATAACTCAATAATTTAATCAATAACCCGTATTTATATGAAAAAAAAATTACTTTATATTCTTATTCCCTTATACTTATTTTTTAATAAAACGAATGCTCAAACAAATTTAAACTTATACAATTTTAAAAATGTTGGTCAAAGTAATTTATTGAATCCTGGTATTAGGCCATTAGCTAATTTCACTTTTGGAATGCCTTCAACTTATTTAAATGGGCAAATGCCCGAAATGACTTTAGCCAATTTTTTCAACAAAGAAGAAAATGCCGATAGTACATTTAGGAGAATAGTGAGAGACCCTAATTTATCATTTAATAACATGGGAATCTCTACAGTTTTAGATCCTGTTTTTATTGGCTTTGCCATTAAAAAAAATTACTTCAGCTTAGGTGTTCAGTTTAATTATGATTTTATGGGGAGCCCTCCAAAAGATATTTTAGGCTTAATGCAAGGTACTACCTATTTTCAAAATTTATTGAACCGTCAAGCTGATTTGGGAAATGTAGATATTAATTCTTCTGCTTGGTTAAGTTATCATGTTGGTTATACCAGAGAAATAACTAAAAAATTAAGCATTGGAGCCCGTGTAAAATATTTACAAGGAATATTAAATGTAAATACCGAACAGAGTACTTTAAAATTTGCTTCCAATGAAGATTCATTGTATATAAAAGCAGGATTTAAAGTAAATATTGCAGGAATAGAAGACCTTAGAAAAAATGATTTTAATTTAAAACAAACTATATTCTCCGGAATTGGTCGTTCTGGTAAAGCTGACTCTACATTTAATGAAATGGATTATTTATATGATTTCCTTCTTGGGAGAAAAAACGTTTCAGGATCTGGTTGGGGAATAGACTTTGGTGCAAACTACAAATTTAACCAACATGTTTCAGTTTCAGCCAGTGTGATAGATTTAGGATATATCACTTGGGATAAAAACAACCGAAATTTTAACATAGATACCAAAGAGTTTAATTATAAAGGAGTTGATTTAAAAGACCTGAACCAATTTGATTCATTAGAAAAAAGATTCACCGAACTGCAAGATTCTATCATTACAAAAGTTTTTGTACCAACAGAATCTAACAACTCATATACCACTAATTTAAATGCAAAACTATATTTGGGAGCTCAGTATGCTTTGAACTATAATAACATGTTTGACTTTGTGTTTTTTAATAATTTTGGAAACAAAAAATTCAATCCTGCTTTGAGTTTATCATTTACCAAAAAAGTATGGTCAATATTAGATTTAAGAATTAGTGGAACTTATTACAATAATAATTTTACCAATGCAGGCCTTGGCTTTTCAATGAACCTTGGACCCTTTCAAACTTATTTATTCAGCGATAATTTAATTGCAGTGATGCAATATGATGAAGCTAAGTTTGTAAACTTGAGGGCTGGGATAAATTGGAATATTGGAAGAAACAATGACAGAGATGGAGACGGAATTCCAAACATTAAAGATAAATGTTGGAAAAACTATGGAACTATTGCATTAAATGGCTGCACTGATTTTGATAATGATGGCGTTTCAGACAATGAAGATGATTGCATAGCTATTCCTGGGAAGCCCTGTACAAATGGCTGTCCTGATAAAGACAATGATTGCGTAGCTGATATCAATGATAGCTGTGTAAACGACTCAGGAAATTATTATTTAAATGGTTGTCCTGGTATTTATGTTGACACCATGGAAATAATATTACCTTCTGAAGAACTTAAAATATTAGATGATGCCATAAACAATTTAGCATTTGAAGCGGGAACAGCTGAAATAAAAGATTCATCCCTTTTAAGTTTAGAAGAATTAGCAAAATTATTAACTGTAAAACTAGAATATAACTTAATGATAAATAGTTATGCTGATACAATTAGTGACAATAAAAAGCCTTTAAAATTAATTCAAAAAAGAGCAAAAACTATGATCAAGTTTTTATTGAAAAAAGGCATTGCTAAAGAAAGAATAGCTGCCTATGCTTTTGAATCTAAATTACCATTTTTAAGAAACAAAAGTGCTGAATCAAAAAACAATTCCATTGTAATAAAAATTGTAAAATAGTTTTAAAAAATAAACATAAAAAAAACCTTCAGCTAATATAACTGAAGGTTTTTTTTGTGAAATATATTTGTAGAAATTAAACGTTAAAAGTAGACAATTTTTTAAATTCAGCTATTCTATTGTTCAATTCTGTTTCAGTTAAATTTACTAATCTTTCAGTTCCAAAACGCTCCACACAGAAGCTTGCCATGGCTGAACCATAAATAACTGCATTCTTCATGTTTTCAAAGCTGATATCGCCAGTTTTAGCTAAATAACCAATGAATCCACCAGCAAAAGTATCGCCAGCGCCAGTTGGATCAAAAACTTCTTCTAAAGGTAATGCAGGCGCATAAAACATTTCTTTACCATGAAATAACAAAGCACCATGCTCTCCTTTTTTAATAATTAAATATTTAGGACCCATGGCTTGAATTTTAGCAGCAGCTTTTACCAATGAATATTCACCTGAAAGTTGGCGAGCTTCTTCATCGTTAATGGTCAAAACATCTACCATTTTAATGGTGGCTAATAAATCGTCCATGGCTATTTCCATCCAAAAATTCATAGTATCCATTACTATTAACTTTGGGCGGTTTGTTAAACGCTCAATCACTGTTTGTTGAATTTTAGGTGTTAAGTTACCTAACATCAAATATTCGCAGTTTTGGTAAGAAGCAGGAATAATTGGATCAAAATCGGCCAATACATTTAATTCAGTGGTAATGGTATCGCGGCTATTCATATCGTTATGATACTTGCCACTCCAGAAAAACGATTTTTCACCCGCTTTAACTTGTAAACCTTCTGTGTTTACACCATTTGTGTTCAAATGATTCACAAACTCATTTGGGAAATCATCGCCAACAACTGCAACTAAATTTACACTTTTTGTAAAGTACGAAGAACACAATGCAATATAAGAAGCCGCGCCTCCAACTATCTTGTCTGTCTTTCCAAATGGGGTTTCTATGGCATCAAATGCAACCGACCCAACAACTAATAAACTCATAAATAAATAATTAAATCTTTTTTGTATTTTTTTTCGCTACAAAGATTGCATTTTTAATTATGAATTCCTATCATTGCACCCTCGTAAGACGAAAAAATCTAACGAAAATAACCATTAACACTCCTTGGTAGCTCAGCTGGTTAGAGCACATGACTGTTAATCATGGGGTCGCTGGTTCGAGTCCAGCCCAGGGAGCCAAACTAGACAAGGCGACAGAAATGTCGCCTTTTTTTATGCTCGATTCTTGAAACCCCTTGATATCATTGAAGATGAGAGATGCCAAAATGCTAAGTTGAGCGGTTCGATATTCTCCACCTTCATAAATCAAAAAATCCTTGAATATCGAACCAACAAGCTCCTGTTTTTCTCTAACACTCGAATTTTTGTATAGATGAGTCACTGTTTTATGGATGAGTAATGCTGAACCTAAGTTTTCCATTGATGCTTTTGATTCCATTGTCAGCGCTTCTCTTCTAACTTGCAATCTCAACAGGTCATTTTCACATCGATCTAGCAGAACATTGTATTTATCTGCATTAATTTTATCATCCATGAACTCAGTATCTAGCTTTTCCTTTCTAGCATTAATCTTTTCAATTTCCTTTTCTATATTGTTAAGCTCTGCTTTCTTTCCGCTATTCATTGTCTCAATAAAATCTTTAAAGACTGCTTTGTATAATTCGTACATTTCATCTTTTAACTCAAACGATTCAAGAAAATGCTCAAAGACATCATTTAAATGATTCGCTCTTTCTCGATATTTACAGCCTTTATGACA
>CAISTO010000466.1 GCA_903888395.1 uncultured Bacteroidota bacterium
GACCAATCTGATTCTGCATTTGTTTCTGCATATAGAAAACACAGCTCACCAGGAGAATTTGAAATAGTGGTTGAATACATGGCTTCGCCAAGTTTAAAAGATAAAACCATTATATTAATAGACCCAATGCTTGCCACAGGCAGAAGTATGTATTTGGCTTATCAGGCATTATGTAAACATGGAAAGCCCAAAAAAGTATTCATTGCAAGTTTAATAGCAAGTGAGCAAGGATTAGTTTATGTACAACGGTTTATGCCTAACTCAAGCATATTTACTGCTGCAATTGACAAAGATTTGAACGAAAATAGCTACATAATTCCAGGACTTGGAGATGCTGGTGACCTTGCATATGGCATAAAAATATAATTCAGCAACAAAAAAATTATTGATAATTATTTAATTAAAAAATATTTTTCAGTATCATTTTATGTGAAAAATATTCAATAAAAACATAAAAATCAAAGGCTTACATTTTTTTAAAAGCAATATAATTTACCAAATAATTCATTAATTTAACGCAAAAAAGAGCATTTGTTTTATTAGAATGATATAAAATATTTATTTTTTTAATAAAAACTGCTTTATTTGCACCCACATCAAAAATTTAAACAATACAAAAATGTCAGAAATTAGAGGAAAAGTAAAAACCATCATCATGGATAAACTTGGTGTTGAAGAAGCTGAAATTACAGACGAAGCAAGTTTTACAAACGATTTAGGCGCAGATTCTTTAGATACTGTTGAGCTTATTATGGAATTTGAAAAAGAATTTAATATTGCTATTCCAGACGATCAAGCTGAAAAGATTGGTACAGTTGGACAAGCAGTTACGTACATTGAAGCAAATGTAAAATCGTAATTAGATTTAGTATTTTAAAATTTTACAAAATTAATCTCCAAAAAACTTATTTTACATGCCAAAACGCAGAGTAGTAATTACTGGCCTTGGAGCAATTACTCCAATTGGTAACAGTTTGCAGGAGTATTGGAACGGATTATCAAATGGAGTAAGTGGCAGCGCGCCAATTACTCAATTTGATACTTCCAAGTTCAAAACAAAATTTGCTTGCGAAGTAAAGAATTTTGATCCAAACCAGCATCTTGATAGAAAAGATGCTAGAAGAATGGATCGTTTTACCCAATTTGCTATGGTAACTTCTGATGAAGCTGTTTTAGACAGTGGAATTAATTTAGATGCCGTTAACAAAGATAGAGTAGGAGTAATTTGGGCATCGGGAATTGGTGGAATAAAAACTTTTTTAGACGAAGTTTCCTCTTTTGCAACAGGCGATGGTACACCCCGTTTTAGTCCGTTTTTTATACCCATGATGATTGCTGATATAGCCGCAGGTTTAATATCAATCAAATATGGTTTTAGAGGTCCCAATTTTGCGGTTGTTTCTGCTTGTGCATCAAGCTCCAATGCAATAGGCGATGCCTTTATGTACATTCAATCAAATAGAGCAGATATGATTCTTACTGGTGGTTCTGAAGCTGCCGTTAATGAAGCTGCAATGGGAGGTTTTAATTCCATGAAAGCATTATCTGAAAGAAATGAAAGTCCTGAAACAGCCTCACGTCCTTTTGATTTGGATAGAGATGGTTTTGTTTTGGGCGAAGGTGCTGGTGCTTTGATGTTAGAAGAATTAGAACATGCAAAAGCACGTGGTGCAAAAATTTATGGCGAAATTGTTGGCTATGGCGCAACAGCAGATGCCTATCACATGACTGCTCCACATCCTGATGGAATAGGTGCTTCCAATGTTATGAAAGCAGCTTTGTTAGATGCAGAAATGAATCCAAATGAAGTTGATTATGTAAACGTTCATGGTACTTCAACTCCACTTGGTGACCCCCAAGAAATAAAAGCAATTCAAAACGTTTTTGGTGAACATGCGTTCAATATCAATATTAGCTCTACAAAGTCAATGACTGGTCATTTGCTTGGCGGTGCTGGCGCAATTGAAGCCATTGCGGGTTTGTTTGCTATCAATAAAGGAATAATTCCTCCTACTATCAATCATTTTACTGATGATCCTGCTTTTGACAAAAAGTTAAATTTAACTTTTAACAAAGCACAACACAGAGATGTAAAAGTGGTTTTAAGTAACACTTTTGGTTTTGGTGGCCATAATGCTTCCATTATTCTAAAGAAATTTGAGGATTAAAATTGATTACCTTTTTCCCTTTTCTAAAGTATTATTTTTCTTCTAATCGTGATTTATTTGTTAGAATAAAACAGATTACTGGACTAACACCTTATAATTTAAGTTGTTATCAACAATCATTGCGTCATCATTCTACTGCAAATAAAATTCATAATAGCGGGAGCAAAGACAGCAACGAGCGTTTGGAATATTTGGGCGATGCAGTACTGAACTCTGTTGTGGCTGAATATTTATTTAAAAAATATCCTTATAAAGACGAAGGTTTTTTAACGGAACTACGTTCAAAAATTGTAAGCAGGGTAAGTTTAAATGATTTAGCTTTAAAAATTGGTTTAAGCAAACTTGTTGAGTATGATAAAAAAAGCATGCAAAATATTAATCTTCGAAATAGCATTTTTGGGAATGCATTAGAAGCTTTTATTGGTGCCGTTTTTTTAGATCAGGGATATAAAAAATCAAAATATTTTATCATTGAAAAACTAATTCGTTACCATATTGACGTAGATAAATTACAGCAAACGGAAAAGAATTTTAAAGGTCGTTTAATTGAGTTTACTCAAAAAGCAGGAATGAATCTTGACTTTAACGTAACAGAATTAGCACATGGCAAACAAAAAATTTATAAGTTAACGGTTATTATTGACGATAAAGTTTTTGGCGAAGCCGAACATACTAATAAAAAGCAAGCTGAACAACAAGCATCAGAAAAAGCCTTATTATATTTAAAAACCAATCCTCAAAATTCAGTTATTGAAAAAGAAGTTTTAATTGAAACTCCTATTGTAATTGATCATCAAAATACTGATTCCATTGAATCATTGGAGGAACATTTGGAAATAGTGGATGATAATTCATTGGAAGATATTTTACATAAAGTGCCTGAAATGATAGATGAATCTGAAATTGTTATGGAAGTAATTTATCCAGAATCGATGGAAGAATTATCTGAAATGAATGAAGAACAAAAAAATAAAATGGATGAAAATCCAAATGAAGAATTATTAGTGATAGAAACTGAATCTGTTAAAGAACAGGAAAATCAGGTTTTATAAATTTAAACATTGAAATATAAAAAAAACAAATTATGGTAGAAAGTTTCGCATTTTTCCTAGATTTTATAAAATATTTATTGCCTGCATTGGTCATATTTTTGGTAGTTTATTACCAGCAAAAAGCTTTTTTTGACGATAAGTATCAAAAAAGAATGATTGATTTAAGAAGAGAGCAGGAAAAAACTATTTTGCCTTTGAAATTACAAGCTTATGAGAGATTAATATTGTTTATAGAACGTATCAGTCCGGAAAGCGTAGTAATGCGCATTCATCAACCTGGAATAAGTGCTTCGCAATTAAAAATTGAATTGATAGCAAGCATCAATCAAGAGTTTGCCCATAATATTTCACAACAACTTTATGTATCGAGCCAATGTTGGCAAATGATTAGAATAGTAAAAGAAGAAATGATTAATTTAATCAACACTTCTTATGCTAATTTAGGTCCAAATTGTGTTGGAATTGATTTGAGTAAAGCAATTTTTGAGGAAATAATGAAAATGGAAGAAACACCAACTCACAAAGCTTTAGATTTTGTTAAAAAAGAGTTTGATTTAATTTTTTAACATTTTTTATAAATCAAATGTAATATTTCAATTACATTGAATATCAGCTTAATTCACTTCAAGTTTTGTTGTAGGTAACAATTTTATGACAATTCAATACTTAAAAGAGTATCATTGCAGTTCGTTTTTTTTACAGCAATAAATTATGAAAGCTTTAATAGCAACTAACTTTTTTTTTCCTAAGCAAAAAAACTTTTACAGAGGTAAAGTTCGCGATGTTTATAATATAAATGATGATGTTTTAGTGATGGTTGCCACCGATAGAATTTCGGCTTTTGATGTGGTAATGACTAAGGCGATTCCTTATAAAGGGCAAGTGTTAAACCAAACTGCAGCATTCTTTTTTGAATTAACCAAAAACATTGTTCCAAACTGGATAATTTCATCGCCACATACCAACGTTACTATTGGCCATAGATGTAAGCCATACCAAGTTGAAATAGTAATTAGAGGTTACTTAACTGGCCATGCTTGGCGCGAATACAAAAGTGGTAAACGCATGATTTGTGGAGTAGCAATGCCCGATGGAATGCTTGAAAACGATAAATTTTCAACTCCAATTATTACTCCTACCATTAAAGCCTTAAGCGGTCACGATACGGATATAAGTAAAGAAGATATTATAGCTCAAGGTTTAGTAAGTAAAACTGATTTTGAACAAATAGAAAAACATACTCGTGACTTATATGCTTTTGGAACCGAATTTGCTTTAAAGCAAGGTTTAATTTTGGTAGATACAAAATATGAATTCGGAAATAAAAATGGTATCATTATGTTAATGGATGAGGTTCATACTCCTGATTCATCTCGTTATTTTTATTCAGACACTTATGCTGAAATTCAAGCAAAAGACCAACAACAACGTCAACTTTCAAAAGAATTTGTTCGCCAATGGTTAATTAGCCAAGGTTTTCAAGGACAAGAAGGAGCAAGCGCACCTACTTTTCCTGATGATTTAATTGAAAACATTACCAATCGTTATGTAGAGTTATATGAAAATATTACTGGAAATACTTTTGTTAAAAATGGCTATGAAAACTTTGAAGACAAAATGGAAAAGGTAATTTTAGTTGAATTAGAAAAAATAGCTAATAAAGCTGCCAAATAGTTATGTATTATAATACAGAGCACTTACAGTTACTTAAAAGTGCTGAAGGTAAAACACTTGAAAAGGTAGCTTACCATTTTTGGGTAAATAAAGCCAATCCACAGGATATATTTAGTTTTGTGGAATATATTGAATTTTTTTTTACCAATAATACCAAACTAATTTTACAAAAAGCAGAAGAAATCAGTGAAATGATATTGCCTTTGGCAACGCTTGATATTGCTTTATTGAATCATCAATTGCAAGTAGAATTTAATGGCAGTTTACAATATCAAACCCGTGATGCTAGTAAAACAGATGCTTGGAAACATTTAATAAACCATGAAATTGATGATGTGTTAATTGAAGAAGATGAAGGTTTATTTATTGCTGAGGCAATTATCATTGGTTCGCACACGCATCAAACAATTATTAGATTAGAAAACGATGGCTTAGAAGCCGAAGAATATATATTAGATTAATACTTTTAGTTGTTAAAGTCCAGCTTAATAAATAAACCTATTTTAAGGTTTTAAAAAATAACTCAAGGCCAATTCATAACTTTTTAAACCAAAGCCACTGATTGAACCTATACAATTTTTGGCTAACAAAGAAACGTGCCTGTATTCTTCTCTTGCAAAAATATTGGAAATATGAACTTCAATTGTTTTGATATCAACTCCAGCAATGGCATCGGCAATGGCAATAGAAGTATGTGTATAACCCCCGGCATTTATGATAATTCCGTCATATTTTGCCCCTTTTTCAAAGGCTATTTCATGTATTTTATTGATTATTTCACCTTCTACATTACTTTGAAAGTATTCAAGTTTAACTAAATGACTATAAGTGTTTTCAAGCACTTTTAAAAATGATTCAAAGCTATCATTGCCGTATATATTGGTTTCACGAGTGCCCAATAAATTTAAATTTGGTCCATTGATGATAATAACTCTCAAAGTTTTAGTTTATTTAATAGGAAAAAATAGTTATTTTTGCCGCAACAATATAAATAAAATTACATATATGAAAAGAATTTTTACAATTATAATTTCAGTTTTAGTACTTTCAAATTTTGTGACGGCACAAAATTTCACTTTAGTGCCTAAATCAAGTAAAATACAAGGTGCAAGTACAAAAAACGTAATTGAAAAAAATGTTACTTTTACTAATAAAAGTACTGAAATAGGAGATACGGTTTTTAATTATGAAGTAATTGAAGTTTCAATGCCTTCTGCATGGGTTTTGGCTATTTGCGATCCTTTTACTTGTTTAGAAGGTAGTGGAGTTGTAGGATTTAAAAGCAGTTTTAATAAGAATAGAAATGACAGTGGAAATTTTAAAATAGATTTTAGTCCTAATGGAACTCCTGGAAATGGTACCACTAGAATAGTTGTTAAAAGTGCTAAAACTGCATACACTGATACAATTACTGTTGAAGGTAAGGTTTGGGGTGTTGCTGTAAAAGAAGTGAAACAAAACAAAGAATTTAGTTTTTATCCAAATCCTGCTAAAGATGAATTGTTTTTAAAGTATTTTTCAAAAGAATCATTTCAAGTAGAAATTTATAATATTTTAGGAAGTAAAGTAAAAACATTTACTTTAAGTGGTGGACAAGTAAACGTAAATATTGAAGAATTGTCGAATGGTATTTATTTTTTACGTTTCAAGGACGATGAAAAAGTAATATCTAAAACATTTACTAAAAACTAATTTTTTATATTTAGTTATTAATATAAAACTAAGCTTTTTGAAGCTTAGTTTTTTTTTGCTTTAAAATGAAATAAGTAATTCAAAAGTTTTTTCAAAAAACTAAATAATATTGCAAAAATAATATGAATCTTATACATAAATGGCTGTATTATTGTAGCCATTTTATTTGTAAATCTTCTCCATGAAATTATTATTATTCTACTTAAAAAAGTATAAAAAACTTGTTGTTATATCTATTCTTTTTGCATTAATCAACCAAGGCTTTTCATTGTTAGACCCAATTATATTTGGTAAATTAATTGGAAATTATGCTGCCAATCCTTTAAAATACACTTTTGATGAATTTCTTAAAGGGGCTGGTTTTTTAATTCTTGCATCTATAAGTGTAGCAATGGTGAGTAGAATTGCAAAAGCATTTCAAGATTATTTTGTAAGCTTAGTGATTCAAAGTTTAGGTGCCGATATGTATACCGATGGCTTAAAACATACTTTACAAATTTCTTTTAGCGAGTTTGAAGACCAACGCAGTGGAGAAACTTTAAACATTTTACAAAAAGTAAGAACCGATACTGAAAAGTTCATTACCATTTTTATCAATGTATTATTTTTCTCGGTGGTAGGAATAGTTTTCGTCATTATATATGCCATTCAAGTCAATTCATTTCTAATTATTATTTACTTAGTTTCAAGTTTAATTTTAGCTACAATTACCAATTATTTATCTAAACAAATTAAGAAAGTTCAAACTAAAATAGTGGCAGAAACTAAGCAATTGGCTGGAACTACTACAGAAAGTTTGCGAAATATAGAATTAGTAAAAAGTTTAGGTTTAACCAATCAAGAAACAAAACGATTACATATTTCTACTAAAAAAATATTACAACTAGAACTTAAAAAAGTACGAAGCATTAGAAGTATTTCATTTGTTCAAGGAACATTTGTAAATACTTTGCGCCAAGCAATCATGTTTTTTTTAATGTACTTAGTTTTTAAAGGCGAATTAGTAGTTGCTCAAATTATCACTTTACAATTCTTTTCATTCTTTATTTTTAATCCTTTGCAAGAAATGGGAAATGTAATATTGAGTTACCGTGAAGCAGAAGCATCGTTAACTAATTTTCAAAAAATACTGGCATCGCCAATAGAAGTTAAGCCAATCAATCCAAAGCCTTTGAATGCTATTAATACCATGCGTTTTGAAAACGTAGTTTTTCAACATAAAACTGCTTCTTTTAAAGCATTAAATAATATTTCATTTACGGTAAATAAAGGTGAAACCATTGCGTTTGTTGGCCCAAGTGGAAGTGGTAAAAGTACTTTGGTTAAATTATTAGTTGGACTTTATACTCCCTTGGAAGGAAACGTAGTTTATAATAATATAAACTATAATGAAATTGATATAGATGAACTTAGAAGTCAATTAGGATTTGTAACACAAGATACTCAGTTATTTAGTGGTACTATTAAAGAAAATTTATTGTTTGTAAAACCCAATGCTACCAATATTCAAATAAATGAAGCCTTAGAAATGGCTAGTTGTAATAATTTATTGGCTAGAAGTGAAAAAGGAATAGAAACAGTTATTGGTGAAGGTGGAATGAAATTAAGTGGTGGCGAAAAACAACGTTTGTCCATTGCTCGTTCATTATTGCGCAAGCCTAATTTATTGGTGTTTGATGAAGCAACTTCAGCATTAGATTCTATAACAGAAGAAGAAATAACCAATACCATTCAAAATATTGGTAGTAAAAAAGAACAAATAACGGTGTTAATTGCACATCGATTGTCAACTATTATGCACGCAGACAAAATATTTGTTTTGGAAAAAGGTGAAATTATTGAAACCGGAAAACACGAAGAATTAGTACAAGAAAAAGGTTTGTATTACGCCATGTGGCGACAGCAAATTGGTGAAAGGAAATAGTTGTCAGTTGATGGTTGTCAGTTGATAGTTGTTGGTTGAAAAGATATTTTATATTTGAACTTATTTTAAACCTATTAACCAATAAACCTGTTAACCAATAAACCTATTAACCAATAAACCTGTTAACCAATAAACCTGTTAACCAATAAACCTATTAACCAATAAACCTGTTAACCAATAAACCTGTTAACCAATAAACTAAAAAAATGAATAACACTGTTAGAGAACTAGAACCAAAGGAACTTTGGAATAATTTTGCTGATTTAAACGCAGTACCTCGTCCTTCAAAAAAAGAAGAAAGAGTGATTGAGTTTATGATGAATTTTGGTAAAAACTTAGGTTTTGAAACCTTTAAGGATGAAACTGGAAATGTGATAATAAAAAAGCCTGCAACACCTGGTTTTGAAAATAAAAAGGTGGTTGCTTTGCAAAGTCATTTAGACATGGTTCATCAAAAAAATGGTGATACTAATTTTGATTTTGATGTGCAAGGAATTGACATGTTTGTAGATGGCGATTGGGTAAAAGCAAAAGGTACAACTTTAGGTGCTGATAATGGAATTGGAGTAGCTTCCATTATGACTATTTTAGCTTCTAAAACCATTCCTCATCCAGCCATTGAAGCATTGTTTACAATAGATGAAGAAACAGGAATGACGGGTGCTTTGGGTTTAAAAGGTGGATTGCTAAATGCTGAAATCATGTTGAACTTGGACACTGAAGACGATAATGAATTAACCATTGGCTGTGCGGGTGGAGTAGATGTAACAGCAACTGGAAATTATACTGAAATAGAAATTGATTCAAATACCATTTCAAAACGAATTACTGTTAAAGGTTTAACAGGCGGTCATTCAGGAATGGATATTTTTAAAGGCAGAGGAAATGCCAATAAATTAATGAACAGAATTTTATTGCAAGCAGCAACTGAATTTGGTTTATTAATAAATACCATTGATGGCGGAAGTTTAAGAAATGCCATTCCGCGTGAGTCGTTTGCATTAGTGGTATTGCCAAAAGGCAATGAAAGTAATTTTGAAAATTTTATAAAAAATCAAGAGCAAATTCTAAAAGCGGAGTATCAATCTACTGATCCAAATTTAGTCATTATATTGGAAGAAAATGAATCACCAAACGTTGTTTTAGAAAAACAATTTCAAGATAAATTATTGAGATGTATATATAGCAGCGCAAATGGAATTTATAGAATGAGTCCTGAAATTTCAGGATTGGTTCAAACTTCCAATAACTTAGCCAGGGTATTAGTAAAACAAGGAACATACAGCATACAGTGTTTAACAAGAAGCTCTGTTGATTCAGAGAAAATGGACTTAGCTGATGGTTTA
>CAISTO010000467.1 GCA_903888395.1 uncultured Bacteroidota bacterium
ATGTATTTTACCAGCACCAGCATTCCAAATTTTGAACTCTATGTTTTCGCCATCAGTAACATTGCTATACACTGATAAAAAGGCAAAGTATCTATCTATTTGTGGGAAATACTGTAAGCCTGCTATTCCTCTGCACTCTCCATTTACAAATGCAGCTAACTTGTCATCAGCATTGGTAGAAATTACATTGTTGATTCTAATTTGACCAATGATACTCATGCTATTACTGAAATTAGATGGATTAACCGCCCATGAAGATGGTGGCTCAGAATAAACTTTTAATTTTACTAGTAAACCATCAGGAAAACCAAAGTCAGTTTTTAACTGAATTTCATTTTCATAACTACCAATATTAACATTTGGATTAATTGTAAACTGAAGTGTTTTAGTACTATTAGGATTAACAACCCCACTAGCAGGACTAACACTTAACCAAGCAGGAATATTTTCAATACTAAACTGTTTAACAGCTCCACCGGAGTTAACTATATTAGCAGAAAAAGTCAATGTTTCACCCGTTTTCTTAGTAAAACTAAATTCTTGGTCATACCATTTTACTTGATTTTTATCTACGTAGGCAATCCATGTTTTTGGAGATTGCATCACATTTCCATTTAAATCATAAACATCTTTAGTGGTTACATCTAATGTTACATTTTCTATTAATTCTGGAAGTGTAGTAGGCGTTAAAATTATCTTGTCTTGATTGACTGAATATACAAAATTAATAGCTTGCACCGGTCTTTGAACTTTAACAGTTGGTGTTTCATCACTTAATCCACTTCCCAAACTGGTAGCACCTGTTATAGTTCTTGAGAAACTTAATTGGTCAACTATACTTGGAGTTAGTATTGGTACACCTAAGTTTAAAGTATAAGTTTCAAATGGTAAATAGAATACCAAACCTAATTCCGTTCCCGATAATCTATTAGAACGGTCTAAATTTATTTGAGATTGAACCCTAGCTGATTTCCAGATTCTCACTTCATCAACATAACCATTTAGTTTTCTGTCAATCACATCACCTGCTATTTGAGAAAGCCTTCCTCCTAACACAAATTTATTTCCGCCAAATTCTTTAAAGTTTCCTGGTACTACACTATTTTGTAAATTACCATCAATATAAGCTGTTAAACTAGTGGCACGTTGCATGACCATTGCAAAATGATGCCAATTTCCATCGAAATAATTAGTAGACACAGCTTCAAAATTATAGCCCATGTGTTTTATAAAAATTTTACCCGTGGCATCTTTTTCAATGCTCCATTTAATAGTAGGATTTATATCTGTTGAATCTCCTAAACCATTTGAAAATAAACAAACATTAGTATTCGTATTTGCTGCTTTAAACCAAAATTCAATGGTAAAATCTGATTCAGGTGTAAAAGCAATATCAGGTGCGCTAACTACTAAAGGTTCAGTATTTATTTGATACGCTTTTCCTTTTGGTGATACTTGCCACAATGCATTTACAATAGCACCATTTCTAAGGCGGATATAATCTTTGACTATTAATCCATTTGCCTCATCCATTCTCCAATTGGCTAATATGCCACCCTCTGTTCCTCTTAAACTTTTATTGATTGAACTTAGTATGTTTGATGAAGACCTAGTTTTTGTCCATAGTCTGAAATCTCTGAGATTACCACTATAAAAAGTACCATTATTTTGTGATAATTTTCCAATTAATGTTTTTCCTCCACCTTCATAATTATTATATATAGCCATGTTTCCAGTATTAGCAACTATTCCATCAATAAATAGTTCGCATAAACTTGATTCATAATTATAAGAAACTGTAAAATGATGAAATGCCAATGAATCAACTGATGGCAAATTACACTGAACCATTTCTGTTCCAATTCTAAAATTAAATTTATTATTGGCATTGAATCCAACAGAAAGATATTGAACCGCATCTACACCTTGAGAAAACACTACTTGTTCACCCAATCCTTTTCTCTTAGCCCAAAACTCCAACGAGAATGTTTTTTTATTTAAGTTTAAACCAATAGGAATTTCTACATAATCATTGTTGCCATCAAAAAATAAACTTGCAGTATTCTGCTGTGTACTTCCATTCAAAACTCCTCTGATATCAAAATTTTGATAACTCAAAGAAGCATTGTCAATTGGCTCATTGAATTGAATTTGAATTTCATCATTGGG
>CAISTO010000468.1 GCA_903888395.1 uncultured Bacteroidota bacterium
TACGGGTGTAGCAGCAGCTTGTGGCGGATTTTTATACGACAATAAAGTCATGTTAGTAGGTGGAATTTTAGTAGGTTCGGCCGGAACATTATTAACCATTGTGATGTGTAAAGCCATGAACCGTTCTTTGTTAAATGTATTGATAGGAAACTTTGGTGGCAATGCAAATGCTGAAGGTGCAGTTCCTTCAAACTTTGAAGGTTCAATAAAAGAAGTGACGGCCAGCGATGCAGCTATTTTAATGAAATATGCTAAAAAAGTTATCATTGTTCCTGGATACGGTTTAGCGGTTGCACAAGCACAACATATTGTGCACGATTTAGAATTATTATTAGAAGCAGAAGGCATTGATGTAAAATATGCCATTCATCCTGTTGCAGGACGCATGCCTGGCCACATGAATGTATTGCTTGCCGAAAGTAACGTAAGCTACGATAAGTTAATAGAAATGGAAGAAGTAAATCCTGAATTTGCTACTACCGATGTAGTATTGGTAGTTGGTGCAAACGATGTGGTAAATCCTGCGGCTAAAACTGATCCCACTTCACCTATTTATGGAATGCCAATACTTGATGTAGAAAATGCAGCCAATGTAATTGTAAACAAACGAAGCATGAAAGCTGGTTATGCAGGTATTGAAAACGAATTGTTCTACAAACCAAAAACAAGCATGTTATTTGGTGATGCCAAAAAAGCTTTGACTCAGTTAGTGAGTGAAATTAAGGCTTTGGGATAGAATTATATTCTGAAAATATAAATAAAAAAGGTTGGCTTAGGTCAGCCTTTTTTTGTTTAAAAGAAAATCACTTTTAAAATAAATTATATTTTCTGAATGGATTTTCACTACTTTCCCTCCATGAAAAAATTCTTTCTATTATTGTTTTTATTCATTGCATTCATGCAATAAAATACTGATAAAGCAGCTGAGGTACTTGTGCCCCCCGATACTGTTAAAGTAGGTGTTTATTTTATCAGTTTGCACGATATTGATTTTAGGCAAAAAGAATATACTGTAAGGTTTTGGCTATGGTTTAGGTATAAAAATAAGGCTTTCGATTTTGCTAAAAATGTAGAAGTTCCCAATGCCAAATCAATTGAAAATACCGACAACTATACCGATACTGCAAACGGTGAAGTATTTACCCTCATGAAAATGAAATGTGTGATGAAGGAATCGTGGGAAGTTCAAAATTATCCATTCGATAAACAGCAGTTACAAATTCATATTGAAAATTCACAATTCGACTCCCGAAGTTTGATTTTTGTAGCCGATACCGTTGGCGAACATTTTGATCCAGCTTTAACCATTGCCGGTTGGAATATTAGTAATATAATAGAAAAAACAGGCTTGCAAACGTATGAAACTACCTTTGGTGATTTAACTTTAAAAGAAGCCAAATCGAGTTATGCATCCTTTAAAGTTGATGTGTTTATAGATCGAAATGCTTGGGGATTATTCTTTAAATTATTCTTGTGTATGTATGTTTCATTTTTTATTTCATACATGTGCTTTTATATTCATGCCGATAGCATGGAATCACGCTTTGGACTCAGCGTAGGTTCACTGTTTGCCGCAGTTGGTAACAAATACATCATCGATTCTATTTTACCTGAATCGTCCACTTTTACCTTGGTCGATTCCTTGCATGCTTTTACTTTTATTGCCATTTTAGGCACCATTATTTTAAGTGTTTATTCGTTAAAATTAGCCAACGAAAACCAATTAGAAAGAGCCAATCAATTAGACCATAAAGCAGCGCGCATTATGCTAATTACTTATTTGTTTTTAAATATAATCTTCATTTTAAAAGCAATCTTTTTTTAAAAATAAAAATCCATGAATAAGCATTTTCCTATTTTATTTATTTCTTTTTTTGTTGCGTTGCAATGTATTGCTCAGCAACAAAAATTATCGCCTATAGCACAAATTTATTTGAATAAAAATAGTGGTTTAAATAAAGCTGAATATAACATCAGCGCATTGGTTCAGGTAAATGAAAATATATCAGAAAATGACTTAAAAGCAAAAGGAATATTGGTGCAAACCAAAGCCGGAAATATTTGGAGTGTAATGATTCCAATGCATGTTTTAAACGATATTTCAAATATAAAAGGCATTGATTATTTGGAAACTTCATTGGCTGCTAAGCCACAAATGCAAGACACCGATTGGATTCAAACCAAAACTAATTTAGTGCATCAAGGCTATAATTTGCCAAAGGCATACAAAGGAAATGGAGTAATAGTTGGCATTATCGACATTGGTTTTGATTATAACCATCCAGCTTTTTACGATGAACAAGGTAATTGTAGAATTATGCGTGTTTGGGAGCAAAACAAAACAGGAACGCCACCAATAGGTTATAATTATGGCAATGAATTAACTAATTCTACTAGCATAAAAGCAGCCATCACCGATAGAATTTCTGACTCGCATGGTACAATGGTGGCAGGTATTGCGGCTGGAACTGGAATATTAAGTAAAGGAAATGCAAACCGAGGAATGGCACCAAATGCAGAGTTGGTTTTGGTGGGTTTGTATTACGGACAAGAAACTTTTTTAGATGATAAAAATGTTTCCGCACCTTCATTTGTAGATGCCATGAATTATATTTACAAATACGCTGAATCGGTAAATAAACCTGCGGTAATCAATATAAGTTGGGGACATCATGGTGGTCCGCACGATGGAACTTCATTGCTTGACAAAGCCATTGAAAATTTAACAGGCGCTGGAAAAATATTGGTAAATGCAGCGGGTAACGAAGGTAAAACGCAATTGCATTTGCTGCAAAAATTAGCGAACGATACATTTTATACTTATAATTATTTTAACAGAAAAATTTATCCATACGAAAA
>CAISTO010000469.1 GCA_903888395.1 uncultured Bacteroidota bacterium
ATGGCATAAGCCACCGCCACATAATCCAATAAAACATGAACGGGTACAAACAACCAAGCATGTTTTGAATTATAATTTTTAAGCATGATATAAATGGAATTTCTGTGATTCCAGTAAATTTTTTTAAAACTTTTGGTTTGAATTGTGGCTCCGCCAATGTGTTTTATTACTGATTTTGGCTGAACAAAAAGTTTGTAACCAGCCATTCTTAAGCGCCAACACAAATCTATTTCATCCATATGGTGAACAATGGTTTCATCAAAAAAGCCGCTTTGTATTAAAGCCGATTTACGCATGAATAATGCGGCACCACTTGCCCAAAATATTTGAGTGATATTGTCGTATTGTTTGTTGTCTTTTTCTATGCTATCAAAAACTCTTCCGCGTAAAAAAGGAAATCCATAAACGTCCATTTTACCACCCGAAGCACCTGCGTATTCAAATTCAGTTTCGTCAAAATAGGAAAGTAATTTAGGTTGAATGGCAGCTATAGATTCATCAGATTCTGCTAATTCAACCATGCTTTCAATCCAATTGGGTGCTACCGCAACATCGTTATTTAAACAAATAATATAATCACCGGTGCAAAACTGCAAAGCCAAATTATAAGCTGCGCAATAACCGTTATTATTAGGGTTTTGAATTACTTTTACTGCAGGATAATTTGCTGTAATATAAGCTACATCATTGTGAGTAGAAGCATTATCTAATACATAAATATGCTTATTGGAATAGGTTGATTGCTGAACGGTTTGTATACATTCATCAATAAATTTACTTCCATTATAATTTAAAATTACGATATCTACCGTTGGTAACATTTGCATTTTTTTTCAGATACAAATGAAATGTCAAAACGCTTGTATTTTCTTGACGCTTGTCAAGAACCTTTGTGATAATAATTTGGAAAATATAGGACAAAAATAATCTTCCAATTCAGCTATTTTATCAAATTGCGGAGGATCAATTATGATAATGTAATTGTATTCATTAACTGTAATTAAGTGATTGGTGAGGACACTAACCACGGACATAAAAAAAGCTGCTCAAAAATTGAGCAGCTTTTATAATATTAAATTGAATGATCGTTGAACTTGTCGAAATGTTACGACTCTCTATTTACATCCCATTGCTCCATATAGTCAGCAACTCTGCGTAAAAAACTACCACCTAATGAACCATCTACTACTCTGTGGTCGTAGCTTAATGATAAAAACATCATGTGGCGAATGGCTATTACATCACCAAATTCAGTTTCCATTACAGCGGGTTTTTTCTTAATTACACCAGTAGCCATAATAGCCACCTGAGGTTGATTAATAATAGGAGTTCCCATTAAATTTCCAAATCCACCCACATTTGTAATGGTAAAAGTTCCACCCGAAATATCGTCTGGTTTTAATTGGTTAGCCCTAGCTCTATTTGCTAAATCATTTACTGATTTAGTAATACCAATTAAGTTCATGGTATCTGCATTTTTAATTACAGGAACTATTAAGTTGCCGCTTGGCAATGCTGCTGCCATTCCTATATTAATATTCTTTTTCTTAATAATATTGGTGCCGTTTACACTGCAATTAATCATTGGATAATCCTTTATTGCCCTGGCTACACATTCTATAAATAAAGGCGTAAAAGTAATTTTTTCTCCTTCACGTTTTTCAAATGTTTTTTTGTTTTTTTCGCGCCATAAAACCATGTTGGTTACATCGGCTTCTACAAAACTGGTAACATGTGGGCTTGTTTGTTTACTCATTACCATATGATCGGCAATTAGTTTACGCATGCGGTCCATTTCTATAACTTCATCGCCACCACTTACGCTTGTAACAGCAGCAGCAACAGGTGCAGGAGTTTTTGGAGTTTCTATAATAGGAGTTGATATGGCAGCTGGCATACTTACAGGTGCAGCCACAGGCTGAGGAGTTCCACCGGTTCTGTTACTTACAAAAGTTAAAATATCGCGTTTGGTAACTCTTCCTTCATTTCCACTTCCAGCTATGGTTTCTAATTCACTCATGCTTACATTTTCTTCGCGAGCAATGTTTAACACCAATGGACTGTAAAATTTATTACTACCAGCAACTCCCGAAACAGGTGCTGCAGTATTGATGGCAGTATGAACCGTTGCTTCTATTTTTGTAACTATATTTGGAGCTTGAACTATTGGTGCAGCTGGTGCGGCACTTGCACTTCCTGCTAATTGTATAATTGCTATTGGCATATTAACAGCTATTACATCACCATCTTTATATAGTTTTTTTACTAAAATTCCTGCTTTAGGACTTGGAACTTCACTGTCTACTTTATCTGTAGCTATTTCTAGTACAGTTTCGTCAATAGCTATTACATCACCTTCGTTTTTAAGCCATTTTATAATGGTTGCTTCAGCAATACTTTCGCCCATTTTAGGCATTACCAATTGAAATTCTGACATTGTATTTTTAATAATTTGATTGATTCCTTTTAAAAATAATGGACAAAATTAATGCTTTAAAGCAGTTTTACTAATGTAAATTGCTATTCACTTTAAAATGTTAAGATTAATTAGTTTTTGAAATACAAATTGAAAGATTAGAATCCCGATTAATTGGGAGAAAGATTACAATGCCGATTAATCGGGAGAAAATTGATTTTTGATTACTTTAAATTTTCATTTAGTTAATTAAAGCTTTTAGCCTTATTTTGCACCGTTTTGAATTTGTGTAAATACTTAAAAAGCAGTTGGTTTTATAAATTTCCATCAACCATTGCTTTGCAAAATCAATACAATAAGCTACAATAAACCTCTTTTATGATCAACTTTGACGAACTAAATATTACCGAACCTTTGCTGAAGGCATTGAACGATTTAGAATATATTCACCCCACTCCAATTCAAGAAAAAGCCTTCCCAGTGATTATGTCAGGATTGGATGTAATAGGAGTGGCGCAAACTGGAACAGGAAAAACTTTTGCTTATTTATTGCCTATTATTAGGCAATTAAA
>CAISTO010000470.1 GCA_903888395.1 uncultured Bacteroidota bacterium
ATTGAGCCGAGATTATGATATAAATTTAAACATTGAAGAAAGTTTGAAGGCCTTGAAATTATTGCCTGCAAATGGTACAATTTTTGTTTTTCACGATAGTGAAAAAGCGTTTGATAATTTAAAAATTATTTTACCAGAATTACTTCAATATTATCAAAGCAAAGGCTACTGTTTTGAATCACTTTAAACTTTTTTCATTTTATTACTTGAATAAAATGGCATCATAACTATTATTATTTATATTGAAATATGGAAGATATATTTTTTACCGATGAGTATTTTATGAAGCAAGCCTTAATTGAAGCTCAAAAAGCTTTTGACATGGGTGAAGTACCTGTTGGGTGTGTGGTGGTAAGTAACAATCAAATTATAGGAAAAGGACATAATTTAACTGAGCAACTAAATGATGTAACTGCTCATGCCGAAATGCAAGCTATCACTGCCGCTGCTAACTATTTAGGAGCAAAATATTTGAACGATTGTACTATTTATATTTCTTTAGAACCTTGTGTAATGTGTGCTGGCGCAATATTTTGGGCACAATTTGAAAGGGTAGTTTTTGCTGCAAAAGATGAAAAAAGAGGCTTTGAAAAAGCAATGGTAAAACTTCATCCTAAAACAAAAATTCATTCAGGAATTTTAGCAAATGAAGCAGCTGAATTAATGAAATTATTTTTTAAAAATTTACGATAAAAACTTTAAAACTGTTTGTAATTTCTGTTCAGTTTCTGTCCATTCACTTTCAGCATTTGATTGTACTGTAATTCCACAGCCGGCATAAGCATTTACATGATTTTTAAATATTTCCATGCAACGAATATTTACATAAAGTTGTGTTTTATTATTTGATTTTATACCCACAAATCCAGCGTAAAATTTACGGTCTAAATGCTCGTTTTTAGTTATAAAATCAATTGCATTTTTGCTTGGTAATCCACCAACTGCGGGTGTTGGATTCAACTCATTTAAAAATGAATCTAAAATTCCTTTTTTATTGGCTATTTTATAATCACTCCAAAGATGACAAAGATGCCCTGAAACAATACTTTTTGGCCCCTCCTTATTGATTAATTCAAGTTCATGTTTTTGAATTAAATTTTCAATAAATAATTCTACTTGATGGTGTTCATCTATTTCTTTTTCACCCCAAGCTGTAAAGGTATCAAATAATTTTGTTCCGGCTATTGCAGTAGTTTCTAATTCCTGTTTTGTTGCTTTTAAAAGTAGTTCTGGGGTGGCAGCAATCCAAGTTCCTGTAATACTACTTGAAACTGCGTATACAAAAGCATTGGGGTAACTTAAACACAAATTCAAAAAATAGGCATTGACATCTATTTCTTCTGCTATTTTAAATTCTTTACATCTTGCTAATACTACTTTACTTATTTGTTGAAATTGCTTCATTTCAAGTATTGCAGTATCTACTTTTTGAATAAAATCTGTTTCAGAATCATAATTATTTTTACTGTTTCTTTGATATGAAACAACTTCAAACTTGTTTATTTCTTTATCTAAAACACATGCAAAAGCATTGCTTCCAGCATTAAATGGAGAAATATAAAAAATATCTTTTTCTGATTCGGAAATTAAATCAATGGGCACAAGTTGGCTATTAATTTTTCCTTCTCTTTTAACTATTTCATTAGTTCCAGGAAGCCTATAAAAAACAATGGCTTTGCTCAATTTATTTGATATTATTTACGGATTTCAATAACGCTCATTGTTAAACGACTAATGCAACAAAGTTTATCGTCATCGTCTGTAATTTTAATTTCCCAAACTTGTGTAGTTTTACCCAAATGAATTGGAATTGCTTTGCCATAAACCCAACCTTTGTTTGCAGAACGAATATGATTGGCATTAATATCTAATCCTAATGCTACGTATTTAGTTCGGTCTATACACAAATTAGCGGCCATGCTTCCTACAGTTTCTGCCAAGGCGCAAAAAGCACCGCCATTTACTACACCAAGTGGCTGTGTTGTTCTATGGTCAACGGGCATTTTAGCTAATAAATAATTGGTACTTACCTCTATAAATTCAATGCCTAACCATTCGCTCATGGTATTTGCATTGCGCAAATGTATTGCTTCTAAAGTTACTTCGGGAGTTATGTTTAACATATTGCGCAATTAAACAAAAACTATTTGAAGTGCCAATTTATATAAACAAAAAAAGTCATTAGTTATTTAACTAATGACTTTTTTGTTTATATAAGTATCATTTACCATTCATCTTCATCCACCAATTTCGGCTCTTTCATTGATGTTTGGAATCTTGCAATGGTATCTTTTATTTCTCTATCAGCATAACGTAATATAATATCATTACCCCTAATATTTGTTGTAGAATTATAGTAATATTCAAAGTAATTTCTAAAAGGTTTTCCATTGGCAGGAATTGGACCCCTATGAACCAAATTTGTAATTGAATATTTGTATCTTCCTTCTTTAATTAAAACAATTAGTTTAAACTCATATTTTCCAATACTTTTTTTATTGTACTTATTAGCATAAGAATAGGCATTGATGGAGCCATTCATTACTAGTTTTTGACCATATTTTTGAACTTCAAAAATATTATTATCCTTTCCAAATATTTTCTCTCCAAATTTTTTGGCCCTAGCATATAATGAATCACTACCGCTATCTTCCTGTTCTACTACTCCATTATATGTAATTAAATTAGTAATTGAATCAAAATTTAAAACGATTCTTTTATATGCTACAATTGAATTTTCAGTATCTGATATTACAGAATCAGTTGCTGATGAATCGCTTGATTGTGTATTTGATGTACTATCAGTATAACTGTAATCATAAGTAGGAGCATTTTGATCTTGCCCTTGAGCCGTTGCAATTTGCGAAAGCCCTAATAGAAAAATTGTTAAAACGAAGATTATTGTTTTCAAATTCTGTATTTTTAATGTTTGTTTTGACATCAAAAATATAAAAAAGCAATGAAACTTTTTTATTTTTTTTTATTTTCTGGTTTTTTTAACAAATCTACCCACATAGTTAATTCGAAAATTTGTAATATTGTATTTATTTTCTAATTAATTATAAACCTGATATTGATTATTAATTACCATTTATTTTTTTAAAATTGATGGAATGATTTAATAATTAAATATTTTTTTCAATAAAATCAACTATATATTTACATGAAAAATATTCTTTTAGCCTTTACCTTACTGCTTCTATTTGTTTCGTTTTCTTCATCCAATGATTCAGCTGAACTTAAATGGTTAGACTGGAATACGGGTTATCCTTTAGCTAAAAAACAAAACAAAATTATATTAGTAGATGCTTATACTGATTGGTGTGGTTGGTGTAAAAAAATGGATAGAGATACATACACAAATTCAGACATAATAAAGGCACTGAATAAGGATTTTATTGTCATAAAATTCAATCCTGAGTTGGAAAATATAGTATATGAATTAGATGGAAATAAAATTACAGGGAGAGAATTATTTGGACAATTAACCCAAGGAAAATCAACTGGATTTCCAACAACATATTTTATTCAACCAAACAAAAAACAAATTCAAATTGCAGCGGGATATTTAGCTCCCATTGATTTTATGAAAGTTTTAGATCAAGCTTTGGTAATGAAATAGTTTATTTAATTACACACTTTATAACGAATTTAAACTAAAATAAGTTAGTTTTGATATTTGTTATCTATAGTATTTTTAAAAATATAATAAAATCATGAAAAGAATTATCCAAGTTTTACTTATCCTTTTAATATTTTCTAATAATGCACATACACAAACTAATGTGCAAAAATGGAATTTAAATTTCAATGTTGGGAAAAACGATTATATTGGTTCATTGAGTCAATCTGATAAAATTTTTAGTACTTTTTTTGCCATTACAAGTATACAATATAGTAGGTTTATTGATTCTAAATTTGATTTGGTTATAAATACTAATAATGGAGTTTGGGCATATTCAACTTTTAAAAATGATATTTATGTTACTAGAGGGTATAGAGAATTTAGCGTTTCCGCTCGATATAGATTTAAAAGATTAGACGTTTCCAAAATTAGTCCCTTTATATCCATGGGAGTTGGAACTAGATTTTTTACTTCAAAAATATATAACAATGAAAACACTTTAAACGATATGACTATTCCCGTTTCTGCAGGTTTTGATTTACGACTTGGAAAAAAAACGGCACTTAGATTTGAATCTGTTTTTGGATTTACCAATAAAAATATAAATGATGGAAACCTATCAACAGAAAATACTGTTTTGGGAAAAGATGCTTATTTTCAAAATAATTTAGGATTTGTTTTTTATATTGATTTCAAATCAAAATCTTCAAACGTTAAAGACATTAACCCTGAAATAATTAAAAAAAAAGAAAAAAAATATAAAATAAAAAAAGCCAAACGTGATAAATCTAAAATTGATGATAGAGATAAAGATGGCATTTTAGATTTTGACGATAAATGTCCTGATGTAAAGGGTGTAAAAAAACTTAATGGTTGTCCTGAAAATGATGATGACAATGATGGAGTAACAAATGAAAATGACAATTGTCCAAATATAGCTGGGGATTCAAGATTTAGTGGATGTTTAGATTCTGATAATGATGGGGTGTCTGATTTTTATGATAAATGCCCAAATGTAAAAGGTAGCTTAACATTATCTGGTTGCCCTGATTCTGATAATGATGGCATTTCTGACCTTAATGATAGCTGTGTTTTTAGTCCTGGAACTGAGGAGCTAAATGGTTGTCCGGATAGAGATAATGACGGAATTGGTGATAAAATTGATAAATGTCCAGATGAGTATGGTTTAGTAGAATTAGACGGATGCCCTAAAGCTGCTTTTGTTCCAACTAAACTTAGAGCATTATTGATGGCTTCAAAAAAAATGATTCAATTTGAAGACGGAAATATAGTTTTAAAACCTTCTTCTTTTAGTATATTAAACCAAATTGCTGAGGAATTGAAAGTAAATACAAATCTTAAAATTATTATTCAATGCTATACTGATAATAAAGGAAATGAATTTAAAAACTTACAGTTATCAATTAAAAGAGCAAATGAAGTTGCTTTGTATTTTATAAGAAAAGGCATTGATAAAAATAGGGTTTCAAGTGAAGGATTTGGAGGGCTAAAACCCATAACTGAAAATAATAGCGAAAATGGTAGGGCTATGAATCAAAGGATTGAATTAATTATTAAATAAAAAAAAGGTGATGAGTTTTAAAACTTATCACCTTTTTTATTAAAGAGAATTATTTAATAATTCAATGCTACATGCTTTTTGATATAATTTTGATTGAATTACTTTTTCTTGAATGATTAAAGCATGCCTGATATTATGTGCATCGCTTCCAACAAAACTATGTATCTTTTTATCAATTATAAACTCCGCTGCTTTTAATACATGCGGACTGTAATAACCTATAAGGGAAAGATTATTAAGCTGTAATAGCACATTGTTATCAACTAATTCTTCGTATTTTTCTTTCTTCTGGTGGTAATATGAATATCTCTCTGGATGTGCTAAAACTGGGTTAAAACCTTGAATTTGTAGTTCAAATATTACAGATTTAAAATTTCTGGCTTCTTCTAAAAAGGGCATTTCCACCAGCACATATTTTTTACTTCCACCAAAACTTAAAATTTCATTGTTTATTATTTTTGCTTCAATTGCATCATCTATCATATATTCAGCGGCAACTTCTAATTCAATAGATAGGCTTTGCTCTTTTAAATAATTTTGCAATTCTTGCAATTTTGGAATTAGATTATTCGGTCCATTTTGGTAAAAATCACTCATAATATGTGGAGTCGTAATTACCTTTGTATAACCCATTGATGCCATTACATTCAATATTTCTAAGGCTTCTTCCAATGTTTGAACACCGTCATCTACCCCATGAATAAGATGAGAGTGTAATTCTACCTTAATAGGATTAATAAATGGAGTATTGTTTTTATCTACTCCATTATTACCAAATATATTTCCAAAAAAACTCAATTTAAACAGTTTCTAAATATTCTTTCAATGAAGCAATATTTGGAACATTCAATGAATCTACTTTTCTAAAATCAGATACATATAAACTTAACCAATCTAAGCGGTGAATCATTTCATAAACAGCATCTAAATCAAATTCATTTACTGCCATATTGATTACTTTATGGTTCTCAACTCCTAACAAATTAGTTAAAAATTCAAAACGTGCACTTACTCTTTCATTTTTACCCGAATCTATGAAAATAAATAAAGAAGAAATGTTTCCATAATAGCTTTCTATTACATTATGGTTTGCCTCTGGTAATACATGTGTAAATGCTTCATGTTTTGCATTTTCTTGTATTTGCTGTGCAAAACGAATTCCTGTTGCTTCAAAATAGGCGTCTGTTACAATAATGAATTTATGGGCTAATTTACTTTTTATAGCATTAAAAGCCTCCATCATTTCATCTTCATAAGGAGCTGTATCTGCTACTTTTTCTGCTATTGCTTTTAATTCATTTGTAACATCCTTTTTAACAAATTCAGCAAAAATTTGAACCAAATAAGTCAATGAAAAACCTAAAGCCATGCGAGGCTGAAAACCTGGTTCTAAAAAATATTGTTTAATATTATTTTCCGTTGCTAATGCACCTAATTTACCACCGCCAGTTAAAATAATCATATCGCATCCGCGTTCTTTAACTTCAGCATACATAGCTAAAGTTTCTTCTGTGTTTCCACTATATGAGCCTAATAGTACTAAAGTATTTTTATTTACATAACCTGGTAAGGTATAATCAGCAATACATTCAACCGGAAGAGGAAACTCGTCCATAAAAATATTTTTCACCAATCTTCCACCTATTCCACTACCTCCCAAACCACCAATCATTACGTTAGTGTATTTGCTTAAATCCATTCCATGTGCGCTATAATTTTTAAGCGCAAATTCAATTTGATAACTGAATTTTTTCAATGCTTCGTGTTGTATATTCATTTTATTTTTTAATTATAAATTCTAAATTTATTTTATAAGGCCTAATAAATATTGACCATAACCACTTTTAACTAATTTTTTTGCTTCTATTTCTAATTGTTCTTTATTGATATAGCCCATGTTAAATGCTATTTCTTCAATACAGCCTACTTTTAAACCTTGGCGTTCTTCTATTACTTGAAC
This sequence comes from uncultured Bacteroidota bacterium, assembly GCA_903888395.1. Classification (GTDB taxonomy): domain Bacteria; phylum Bacteroidota; class Bacteroidia; order UKL13-3; family UKL13-3; genus JAAFJM01. The sequence continues at coordinate 7,168 of CAISTO010000470.1, forward strand.
AAACTGGCCAGCTTGCATTAACGATGCAAAAGTTCCGGTATCTAACCAAGCAGTTCCGCGTTGCAAAACACCTACTTTCAAATTTCCTTTTTCTAAATATACTTTATTTACATCAGTAATTTCATATTCACCTCTTGGCGATGGTTGAATATTTTTTGCTATTTCTACTACAGAATTATCATAAAAATATAAACCCGGTACGGCATAATTTGATTTTGGTTTTTCAGGTTTCTCCTCAATACTTAAGGCCTTCATGTTTTCATCGAATTCAACTACTCCATAACGTTCTGGATCGCTCACATGGTAAGCAAATACTACCCCGCCATCAGGATTATTATTGTCTTGTAAAAGTGATTTTAAACCAGAACTAAAAAATATATTATCGCCTAATATTAATGCTACTTTATCATTTCCTATAAATTCTTCACCAATAACAAATGCTTGTGCCAAACCGTTTGGAACTTGTTGTTCTGCATATTCAAAACGGCAACCAATTTGAGAACCATCGCCCAAAAGTTTTCTAAAACCAGGCAAATCATGTGGCGTAGAAATAATTAATATTTCTTTGATACCTGCCAACATTAATACCGATAATGGATAATAGATCATTGGCTTATCGTAAACAGGCATTAACTGCTTGCTTACTGCTAACGTTAGTGGGTGTAAACGTGTTCCACTACCTCCTGCTAAAATTATACCTTTCATCATTTTTATTTGAGCTTGCAATATAATATTTGAATTGAATTAATGAGAATGGTTTGTGAATTATTGAAAATTGATTTCACTTCGACTTTTAATATTTTTAAATTGATATTCTATTTACAAATTTAATAATTGCATCATTTAAAATAGTTGGTTGCTCAACCATTCCTAAATGATTTGAGTTTTCTAAATAACAAATTTCAGATTGATTGCACCTAGCTGCTTGACTAAACATATCGTTTTCAGTAATTATTGAATCATGTTTTCCAATAGCAAAAAACACTGGTAATTGAGTTGTTTCTAATACGTCAAAAGTTTCTTCTCGCATCATCATGGCTTTTATAGCTTCAATAATTCCTTTTAAATCAGTTGAATTAGCATGCTCAATTAAATTTTCAATTTGTTTTTTATTCAATTCTTTATCAAAAAACAAATCAGGAAAAAATGTTTTAAAGAAGGTTTCAGATCCATTTTTTTTAATAAAATTGATCAACTGTTTTCTTTTAGCTAATCTTTCAAAATTATCCTTTGCTGCAGTTGAATGTATTAACCCAAAACCTTTTAATAATTGACTATATTTTTTAGCAAAAGCCAATGTAACATAGCCACCCATACTATGTCCTAAAAGCACACAATCATTAATTTCCAAATAATCAATCACAAGTTTTACTTCATCTGCCATTTTTGGAATAGTAACATCTTTAATTACAGTACTTAATCCAAAGCCAGGTAAGTCAATACAAAGTAAATTATATGATGTTTGCAATGCTGCAATTTGATGATTAAAAACTGAAATGTTTTCACAAAAACCATGTAATAAAATGAGTGTTTCCTTTTTATCTGATTTAAAATATTGATAATTTAACATGCTAATTTAGGGTTATTTTAAACAAAAAAGAGGCTGTCTTTTAAAGACAGCCTCAATAGGTATTGTCACATTAAGCGGAGTCGAAATGTTTAAATACGTAATCATTACGTTCTCGACTACGCTCGAACTGACGAGCTTTTTGAAGCTTTTGATACAGCCTCTTTTTTATTTATTTAAATACTAATAAAATTTATAACGCAAATCGGTTACGTTATGAATATCTTTTAAAGTTTCCATATAACCATATTCTACTTTTTGAGATAATGGTTGTTTTAACTCTGCTTTGAACGATGAGTAATCAGTAATTGCTGGAGCCTCAGTAAATTTATTTACTTGGAATGCATAAATACCACCATCACCTTTAAATGAAGAAACAAATTTATTTGGAGCAGTACCTAAAACCGCACCTACAAATGAATTATCTTGACCAACATAAGCAATTCCAGTGTTTTCAAAATTTTGACTTCCAACTGGGGTTACTGTTAAGTTTAATTTTTTGCTTAATGCATCTAAAGTTATAGCACCACCGTCAACAGCTTCTTTCATTTTAGCTAATAACTGTTCCGCTTTTTTCTCTTTTCTGTAGTCATTTTCGGCTTTACCTCTTGCTTCTTCAAAACTTGATTTTCCTTTTTCGCGAATATCTTTCAACGATATAATCATGTGTTTGTCGCCAACAGTAACGACTTCACTTATATCGCCAACTTTAGCGTTAAAAGCCCATCTTACAGCTTCACGAGCATCAGAATAACCTGGTAAAAAGTTATCGTTTTCTCTCACCATTTCTGCTGTTTTAATTTCTAATTTTTTAGTTTTAGCATTTGCTTCAAAGTCAGCATTATTGCGACTTGACGCAGCAAATTGACTAGCTTCGTTAAATGCAAATCCTACCGTTTTATCGCTTGCTTTAAAAGTACGTTCTACCAATCCTGCAGTTACTAATTTGCTCGATTTGTTTTCAGTAATTTTAACAATATGCCATCCAAATTGAGTTTTTACAATTCCAACATCACCTTTGTTTCCTGCTTTGCAAAATTTATTGAATTCAGGAACCATTTGACCATCTTGGAACCAACCTAAATCGCCTCCTTTGTCTTTTGTTCCATCAGTTCCGTATTGTGCAGCCATCATTGCAAAATCACTACCTTTTTTAATTTGAGCTAAAATTTCTTCTGCTTTAATTTTACTATTTGCAGTATCTAATGCTGTTGTTCCTTCTACTTTAAATAATATATGACTAGCACGCATAAATACTGTAGTATCATTTTTTACACCGCTAACTTTATATATTTGGTATTTGTTATCTTTAAATATTGGTCCAACTATACTTCCAATTGAATCAGAAAACAATCTTCCAACTACATCTTCAGGATAATCTTTGCGAGAACGAGGCTTTGCATCAAATTTTACTTCGCTATTTTGATCTACATATTGTGTATCATTTTTTGCTTGTGCAAATAAACTCATTTGGTCAGCAACCCATTTCATCATTTCCGTTGTATCTTCACTACTTGGAGCAAAATTATAAACGATAAAATCAATTTTACGACTATTTTCTTTCGACTTATATTTGTTTTGATTTTTATTGAAATATGATTTCAAATCAGATTCTTCCACTTTAACTGCTGAATCAGCAACTGTAGAAAAAGGCATCACTACAAAATTCATTTCTGCAGTTCTTGATCTTCCTTCATATAATTTTTTAGCATCTAAGTTTGTAGTATAAACACCTTTTTTAACTAAAGAACTGTATTTTTTGTTTAAACCATCTTGTAATAAAAAATCTTCAAAAGTGCGTAATTGCTTTTTAGTTTTCTCATCACCTTTTTCATTGATTTGTTTTAAGTTTTGAATAACCACACTTTTATCAAAATATCCAGTCTTAGGATCAGTAAACGATTGTTTAACTTGTGGATGAATATTATCACCTACAAATAAATCTGTTAATTCTTCGTTTGTTAAAGTAATTCCTAAATCGGCATATTCTTTACTCATTAAACCTTCTTGAACTAATACATTCCAAGCTTGTTCTCTCACTTGTTGTCTAGTGTTGTCATCAAGCGGTTGTCCTTGACTACGTTCTAAATACTGTGCTTCTTGTTTAGCAACTTCAGCTTCAAATTGTTTGTACGATATTGCATCGCCATCTATTTGTCCTACATTGTTTGCATTTGAATTAAAAATGCTATTTCCACTGCTTAAAGCATCGGAAACAAGGAATAATACTAAGGCTAATCCAACAAATCCTATTGCTATGCCACTTCTGTTTCTAATTTTAGTTAATATTGCCATACGGTTTTTTTAAAGAGTGGCAAAAATAAGCGCTATGACTATATAAGTCAAATGTTATTTATTTTCGCACTAGTAATAATATCAGGCATTTAACAAAATAGCATAAAAATGAAGTACGGAAAATTATACTTAATTCCCAATTTTTTGGCAAAAGACAGCCAAAATGATTTTTTACCCGAAATGGTGAAAAGAATGAGCCACCATTTAAAAAATTTTGTGGTGGAGAGTGAAAAAGAAGCCAGGGCTTTAATTAAAAAATTGCAATTGGCCACTCCTCAAAATGATTTGCAAATATTTATTCTAAATGAACATACTGAATCTAAAACATATTTTGAACTTTTAAAAGCTTTAGAAAATGAACAAGATGCAGGAATTATAAGCGATGCCGGTCTTCCTTGTGTAGCCGATCCGGGATTTCAGCTAGTAGCTTTGGCACATCAAAAAAATATAAATGTAATTCCTTTGCCAGGTTCCTCTTCTATTTTTATGGCATTAATGGCAAGCGGTTTCAGCGGACAAAATTTTGCATTTACTGGTTATTTACCAATAGATAAAGTGTTACGGGTTAAACGAATAAAAGAGCTAGAACGAGAATTAACAAGCAAACAACAAGCACAAATATTTATGGAAACTCCATACAGAAACAACCATTTATTTGATGATATAATAAAAAATTGTAACCCTAATATTTTATTGTGCATTGCATGCAATATTTCGGCCGAAGATGAATTGATTCAAACTAAAACCATCAAAGATTGGGCTAAACAAAAAATAGATTTGCATAAAAAACCTACTATTTTTATTTTAGGAATGTAATTTTTAAAGCTTAAATCGCAG
>CAISTO010000471.1 GCA_903888395.1 uncultured Bacteroidota bacterium
CCGAAGGCTTTGTGCAAATATTGCGGGATTTTCGTTGTGTTTATCCATACATTTAACCCCGAATTTCATTCGGGGCTATTATTATTAAACTCCTATGGAGTTTCTCTTTTTTTGTTTCTTAAGTTGACGCTCATGAAACTTATCGGAAGTTTCGTTTCTAACATTGAAAATTGTTTTAAACAAATTATTCAACAAATAAAAACCGCATAGTTATTTCGTAAATATAGCTTGCAAACTATGTAATCTATGTATCTATGTGGTTTAGTTTTTTTAGCTAACAACTAACTGAATAATGAGTTATAATAAATATACTTTTAAATTTTTTTCTTGTTAACTCCAACGCGAAAACTCCTTTTTAGCTAACAAAAAATTATTTTAGAAAAAATTTAGTTTTAGATTTCTTACTTTTGGAATCTAATATAAAAAATAAAGAATGAAAAAAATTGCAATCTTACTAAGTGTATTCATTACCATTTTAGGTATTTACTCATTTAAGCCAACCAATGAAGAAGTTAAATGGATGAACTTTAACGATGGTTATACATTGGCCAAAAAGAAAAATAAAATCATGTTGGTAGATGTTTATACAGAATGGTGTGGCTGGTGTAAGCGCATGGATAAAGACACTTATGCCAAACCAAACATTGCTACTGAATTAAACAAAAACTATGTTTCGGTTAAGTTTAATCCAGAAGTTACAGGCGTTACTTATACTTATAATGGTAAAACATATGATGGTCCAGGTTTGGCCGGTGCTATTAGCAATAACAGCATTAGCGGATATCCAACCACCGTTTTTATTAATCCAAATTCACACTCAACAAAAATAGAAGTTGGTTATAAAAACGAAGCTGATATGAGCGTAATTTTAGTTGATATTCAAAAGGCGCTTGCCGGTGGCAAAAAAGGTAAAAAGAAATAATTAAAGTTATACAAGCATTAGAAACAAAAAAAATTAAAGGCCCGTTTCATTCAATGAAATGGGCTTTTTTATTGACTTTTAAAGCCAATTTATCAAATAATATGATGTCAAATTCCGATCCGTTTTTTACCGCTTTTAAAGAAAAAATTTCAGAAAATGTTGTTCCTAGCAAATTTGTTTTAATGCAAGGAACCGAACCTCATTTGCTTTGTAAAATAGCGGCTAATCAATTACAAAATCATTTGGAAAACCAGGAAGAATGGAATCATAATTTTGGGTTGGTAAATGAAAAGAAAGGAACAGTTATTGGTAAAATGTTTGGGGTTTTGGCAGTTAAAAACCAACAAAATGAAATTGGATATTTAGCCGCATTTTCGGGAAAGTTAGCAGGTGGAAATCACCATGCAAAGTTTGTTCCACCCGTTTTTGATTTACTTACCGATAACAGTTTTTTAAACAAGGGAATGATTGAACTTTCAAGAATTAATCAGCAAATTAAGCTATTAAAAGAAGAAAAACCCTTGGCTTTTGAACAACAAATAATTCAATTAAAAGCATTAAGAAAAAGTAATTCTACTGCCTTGCAATTACAAATTTTTGAAAACTATCATTTTGTAAATGAAGGAGGCAAAACACAAAATATTTTATCAGTTTTTAAAAACGCTTCTTATAAAAATCCTCCGGCTGGAGCAGGTGAATGTGCCGCACCAAAACTCTTGCAATATGCATTTAAAAACCACATGAAACCACTTGCGCTTGCAGAATTCTGGTGGGGATTATCGCCAAAATCGGAGCTATGGAAACACGGAAGTTTTTATGCTTGTTGCAAAGAAAAATGTGAACCTATTTTAGTATATATGTTAGCAGAAACTATTCATGAAATGAAGTAATATTGTTTTAAAATATTAATTTAATAAAAACCCTTGGCTTATGTTGAAATTGAAAATGGTGACTTAAAAGAAATTGATTTGCCATTATTATTGATAGGATTTACCCCATAATATAGCATTGCATATAAAAAGTTACATTAAATTTTTGTGTATTACTTGTTTACTTCCAAAATAAATTTACTTTTGCAGCCTTAAATAATTAAAAAAAATAGATCATGCATTTGACAACCGAGGCTAAAAAAGCCATTTTCGAAAAGTTCGGTACAGCCAAGTCTACTACAGACACTGGTTCTGCTGAAAGTCAGATTGCTCTTTTCACTGAGAGGATCAATCACATTACTGGCCATTTAAAAATTAACAAAAAAGATTTTTCTGCAGAGTTAAGTCTTGTTAAGTTGGTAGGTAAAAGACGTTCATTACTAAATTACTTGATGCGTAAAGACGTTTTCCGCTATAGAGCAATTATAAAAGAACTTGAAATCCGTAAATAATATGAACGGATTGGTATGTTATTTTATAAATAACTATAAAATAACAGCTTAAAAAATTCACAAAAAGCAGGAACTAACATTTAGTTACTGCTTTTTGTGTTTTTAAACTTTATACAAAAAACAACAAAAGAGGCTTTTGCTAATCCCATCTTAGCAAAGGAATTTATAACTAAACAAATAAAAAGAGATGGGGCTGAAAAATTAAAAATATGTCACAAGCAACAATTAAAACATTTGAAATTGGTGGTAAAACCATCAGTATTGAAACAGGCCGTTTGGCTCGCCAAGCCGATGGTGCAGTAGTAGTAAAAATGGGTGATACCATGATTATGGCCACTGTAGTATCTGCCAAAGAAGCAAAAGAAGATGTGGATTTTATGCCACTTACAGTTGATTATCAAGAAAAATTTGCGGCTGTAGGTCGTATTCCTGGTAGTTTTCACCGCAGAGAAGCTCGTTTATCTGATTATGAAATATTAATTAGTAGAATTGTAGATAGAGCTTTACGCCCTTTATTCCCTAGCGATTACCACGCAGATACTCAAGTAGCTTTAACTTTAATATCAAGCGATCAAAATATATTGCCAGATGCATTAGTAGGTTTAGCCGCATCAGCAGCAATTTTAGTAAGTGATGTACCATTTAATGGTCCAATTTCTGAAGTTCGTGTAGCTCGCATAGATGGAAAATTTGTAGTAAATCCTTATAAAGACGAGTTAGAACGTGCTGACATGGATTTGATAGTAGCTGGTACTGAAAAAGATTTGAACATGGTAGAAGGCGAGTGCCAAGAGGTAAGCGAAATAGACATGTTAGAAGCTTTAAAAGTAGCTCATGAAGCTATTAAATTACAAATTAAAGCACAGTGGGAATTATGCGAAATGTTAGGGGGCAAAAAACCAGTTCGTGAATATAACCATGAACGTAGTAATCCGGAATTAGCAGCTGCTATTCGTGAGTTTTCTTACGATAAAATATTTGCTATTGCAAAATCAAAAGCAGGTAAAAACGAAAGAAGCGCTGGCTTTAAAGCAGTAAGAGAAGAGTTTAAAGCATTACAAGAAGAAGGAACCGTTTTAGATAAATTTTTAACTAACAAATATTTTCATGATGTAGAGTACGATGCAGTTCGTGCCATGATTATGAATGATAGACAACGTTTAGATGGTAGAAATTTAGATGAAATTAGACCAATTTGGTCAGAAGTAGGTTACTTACCTGCTGCTCATGGTTCGGCTTTATTTACCCGTGGCGAAACTCAATCGTTAACTTCGGTTACTTTAGGTTCAAAATTAGACGAACAATTATTAGATAGCCCAATGTTAGCTGGTTATTCAAAATTAATGTTACATTATAATTTCCCTTCATTTTCAACTGGAGAAACTAGACCAAATCGTGGTCCGGGAAGACGTGAAATTGGACATGGAAACTTAGCTTTACGTGGTTTAAAACGTGTATTACCTCCTTTAGAAGAATGCCCTTATACCATTAGAATTGTATCAGATATTTTAGAATCAAATGGTTCTTCAAGTATGGCTACAGTTTGTGCAGGTTCATTGGCTTTAATGGATGCTGGTATAAAAATTACTGGTGCCGTTAGCGGAATTGCAATGGGATTAGTAAGCGATGATACTACCGGAAAATATGCAATTTTATCAGATATTTTAGGCGATGAAGATCATTTAGGTGATATGGATTTTAAAGTAATTGGTACCGCAAAAGGTATTACTGCTTGCCAAATGGATATTAAAATAAATGGTTTACGTTGGGAAATGGTAGAAGAAGCTTTAAACCAAGCAAAAGCAGGCAGAGAACATATTAGAAACGAAATGAGCAAAACCATTTCTGCTGCTGCTGATGATTTAAAACCACATTCACCACGCATTGAAACTTTATTGATTGATAAAGAATTCATAGGTGCGGTAATAGGACCTGGTGGAAAAATTATTCAAGGTATTCAAAAAGAAACTGGTGCTACTGTTTCTATTTCTGAAAATGAAAAGAATGGTGTGGTAGAAATAGCTTCAAGTAATGCTGATAGTTTGCGCAGAGCAATGCAAATGATTAAAGGCATAGTTGCCGTTCCAGTTGTAGGCGATGAATACGAAGGAAAAGTAAAAAACATTATGGACTTTGGTGCATTTGTTGAATTTTTACCTGGTAAAGATGGCTTGTTACACATCAGTGAAATTAGCTGGAACCGCATAGATAAAATGGACGGTGTTTTAGAACAAGGTCAAACGATAAAAGTAAAATTAATAGAAGTTGATAAAAAAACAGGAAAATACAGATTAAGCCACAAGGCTTTATTACCAAAACCTGAACCAACTCCTAAGCCAGAAGCTCCACAAGAGCCAACAGTATAATTTTATAACTAACAAAAAAGAGAACTTCGGTTCTCTTTTTTTTATGTCTTTTTTTTAGTAAAATGTCTTTTTATGTAATTATAAAATTAAACTTTTTTATAATTTTTATAACCTATTTCCCATCCAAATAATTTAAAAGCTAATTGTTTTAGTTGATCTTTTATTTTGGTTTTATTATGCTTCAAATCAAATTCAAACTGCCAGTTTTTATTAGCTATTCGCTGTAACATTACTTTGGGATGTGAACTTGTAAATTTCATTAAAGAATCTATTTGCGAGTAATCAAATTCTTCTGCTTTTAATACGTTTTTATCTATCCAATTGTCATCGTGCCAAAGTTTATTTAATTCCTCTTGCTTTCGTTGCATTGCCTTTGGATTCTTCACCCATCCGTAATGATAGATGTATGCTTCTATAGGTTTTACGCTCAGCTTTTTATTGTTATTTTTCCTAAAACCTTGCGCATCTTTATAAGAATAAATGCTTTTATTATTTTTTATAATTCTTATTTCATTGTTATACCAACCACTCGAGTTGCCTATATAATCGTAAGAACCATAAAAATGTAAGTATTTAAAAAGTAAACCATCTACCTTTTTATTTGAATTAAAATGTAGCATGGCTTGATTAATTATTGGCAAATATTTTTCATGCACTGCTTCATCGCCTTGAATATAAAAACACCAATCGTAATAGATTGGAATGGCTTGAAAAGCTTTATTGGTTTCTACCGCTAAAACCTGTCCACCTTGTTTTAAATTTTCGTCCCAAAGGGTTTTTAAAATTTTAATTTTTTCGGGATTAATAGCTTTTATTAAAGCTTCAGTTTCATCATCCGATTTGCCAAGGGCCACATATACTTCATCACAAATTGGCAATATAGAATTAATAGCTTCTACTATTGGATAATCGTAAATGATGGCATTTTTTATAAAAGTAAAACCTGCTACTTTCATATTTATTCAGGTATTTGTTGCATTTGAATGAGCTGTTTGTAAGTGCCATCTTGCTGAATCAAATCGTTGTGAGTTCCTTGCTGTACTATTCTTCCTTTTTCAAGTACTACAATCAAGTCGGCATTAATAATTGTACTTAATCTGTGTGCTACAATTATGGTTGTTCTGTTCAGCATAATATTGTTCAAAGCTTCTTGTACCAAGCGTTCGCTTGCAGTGTCTAATGCCGAAGTGGCTTCATCTAATATCAATATATCAGGATTGGTATTTACTGCTCTTGCAATGCTTAATCTTTGTTTTTGACCACCACTTAATTTGTTTCCTCTATCGCCAATATTGGTTTCATAACCATTTTCGTTTTCTATAATAAAACTATGTGCATTAGCAATTTTAGCGGCTTCTTCTATTTGAGTTTTACTAATATTTTGCTTTGCAAAACTTATATTATTGGCAATGGTATCGTTAAATAAAATACTTTCTTGGGTAACAATTCCCATTAACCCACGAAGCTCTAAAATTTTATAATCTCTAATATCAACTCCATCTATTAAAATTTGTCCTTCAGTTGGATCATAAAAACGAGGAATCAAATCGGTTAAAGTTGATTTTCCACTTCCCGAGGGTCCAACCAATGCAACAGTTTGCCCTTTTTTAATGGTTAAATTTAAATGTTTGATTACCTGCTCCTCATCGTATTTAAAACTTACATTTTTAAATTCAATGGTTTCTTGAAATTTTAGAATTGAATGAGCATTTGGTTTTTCAGTAATTACCTCTTGGCTATCAATAATTTCATTTACTCTATCAATTGAAGCCAAACCTTTGTTCATAGAATTATAGGCAGAGCTGAAAGCTTTGGCAGGCGACATTAATTGAGAAAATACGGTTAAATAACCAATAAAAACCGAAGCCGACATTCCGTTTTCATTTGATAGAACCATTTTCCCGCCAATCCATAAAATGGTAGCAAAAACAGCAATACTAATGGTTTCACTTATTGGCGATGAGCCATCGCTTGTTCTATTAGCTTTTATATTTAAATCGGTAAAAAGTTTGTTTTGAATCAAAAATCGTTTCAATAAAAAATCTTGCGCATTGAATGCTTTAATTACCCTAATTCCCATTAAAGTTTCTTCTATTAAAGCTACTATATCGCCTAATTTTGATTGACTTCTTGCCGATTGTTTTTTTAGTAATCTTCCAATTAAAGCTGCAAACAAAGCACTAACTGGAAGTGCGCTAAAAACGATTAAGGTAAGCATTGGATTTACCCAAATAAGCATTATTAAAGATATGATAATGGTGATAGGTTCTTTGGTAAATGCTTCTAACGAACTCATAATAGCCACTTCTATTTGATGTAAATCGCTGGTCATTCGACTTAATAAATCGCCTTTTTTTTCTTTACTAAAATAGGAAAGTGGTAATACTAATATTCTATTATATGCAGCAATTCTATAATCACTTACTATAAAATTACGTAGGGGAACCATGTAAAACAAAGCCAAATAACGAAATACATTTTTAAGCGCAATCATGATAACTACAAAACCACAAATGAATAAAAGCACGGTTTCGGCACCATAAACTTCTTTGTAATACCAAACGTTTTCTTTACCCCAAGCCACAATATGGTTAAAATCAAAATTGGTGCGAACATGTTTTGTTGTATTGTTTTGTGCGGTACTAAAAAGCACATCAAGCAATGGGATAACTAATGCAATAGAAAACAGTCCAAAAATGCTTGAAAGCACATTGCAAACAATATTCATTAATGCATAGTATTTATATTTAAAAGTAAATTTTATAAATGTGAAGTAGCCTTTCATTATATATTTAAAGTAGGCAAATATGCTATTTTTTAGCCTATAAACCCAAAAAAATATTGAAAAAAAAAAGAGACATTCTATGTAAGTTGAATGACTCTTTTTTTTAAGTTATAAAATCCTTATTTATTTAAAATCAATAAAGGGATTTTAGTATGATAGGCCATTTTTTTACTTAAACTTCTGTGAAATAATTTATCGAAAAAATTACGGTTATGTTTGGCCATTACAATCATGTTTGAATGATTATTGGCAATAAAAGTATTGATACTTTCAATAACACTTTCGCCTTTTGGAAGTTTAATTATTTGCCATTTTTTAAATTCATCCGCATCTTTGTTTCTACTAAAAAAATTATGTTCGGCATCAAAAAATTCATCATAATCAGATTTAACATGTAATACGCTTACATCCGCATCATATAAATTGGCAAAATAGGCTAAACGAGAAACTGCAGGAAATTCTGGTTCATTATAATCGGTGGCATAAACCATGTGAATTATTTCTTCGAAATGAGAAGTAGGGGGAATTATTAAAACAGGAATTGCCGAACTTGCGGCTACAGAAGCGGCATTACTACCAATCAATATTTCTTGAAGCCCGCTTGCACCCGTAGTTCCCAAAACGATTAAATCTATATTTTTTTTCTCTGAAAAATTTTGAATTTCATCTTGAATAAATCCAAATGCAGTATGAGTTTCAAACTTTACCTCAGCATTTTTTAAATATTTTATTGTTAAATCTTCAAAGCTTTTCTTAGTAAATTCTTCCACTTCCATTAAGTATGATTGATACACATTATTTGGAAATGAATTATCCATAATTGGAATGTTTTTTACGTATAAAATGTGAATTGTTGCATGAGTTTTTTTTGCCAATTGAATGGCGTATTGCAAAGCATTATTTGCAACTTCAGAAAAGTCGGTTGGAATTAAAATTTTGGTAATCATAATTTATATTTTTAGAAAATTTAGTACATTGAAAATAAATGAATCCTTAAAAGTGATTTATTTGTTTACTGTTCAAAGTTAGACATAATAAATAGGTCGATATAATATCTAAATCATCTAATAGGATGAATTTTATCAAAGATATTTAGTGTTTTATAAAATTAAAACAATTCCAATTGTTTCAATAAATTTGCACCCATGTTAACAAACCGCCAATTATTTTTAGCTCATCAAGCGCAAACCACCAATTTTCCATTAATGCTAGAGGTAGCAAGTGCAGATGGTGTTTATCTTACGGCACCAGATGGGAAAAAGTATTTGGATTTTATTTCGGGCATATCAGTTAGTAGTTTAGGTCATGGAAACGAAGCGGTAAAAGATGCCATAAAAAATCAGGTAGATCAATACATGCATTTAATGGTGTATGGTGAATTTATACAAGAACCAACCGCGCTTTTAGCAGCAAAAATAATAAGCTACTTGCCTTCAAATTTAGATTGTGTTTATTTTGTAAATTCAGGTGCAGAAGCTACTGATGGCGCATTGAAATTAGCCAAACGTGTAACTAAAAAGTCTAAAATTATTGCCTGCAAAAATGCTTACCATGGCAGCACACATGCGGCTTTAAGCTTAAACAGCAATGAATACTATACACAAGCATTTCGTCCATTATTGCCTAACATTCATTTCATTGAATTTAATAACATTGAATCGTTAAATATAATTGATAAGGATACAGCATGTGTAATCATTGAAACCATTCAAGGTGAAGCAGGATATATAGTTCCAACATTTGAATTTTTAACTGCTTTACAGGCAAAATGCAATGAATTTTGCGCACTTTTAATATTTGATGAGATTCAAGCAGGCATTGGAAAAACAGGAAAAATGTTTGCTTTTGAACATTGGGGAATTATTCCAGATGTGTTATTGCTTGGAAAAGCATTAGGTGCCGGCATGCCAATTGGCGCTTTTGTTACTTCAAAAAAATTAATGAATGTTTTTACTGACAATCCAATTTTAGGACATATTACCACTTTTGGCGGCCATGCAGTAATAGCGGCTGGTGCTTTAGCGGGTTTAAGTGAATTAGAAAGATTGGATTTGATCAGTAAAATTCCAGCAAAAGAGGCATTAATAAGAGCGAAATTGGTACATCCTAAAGTAAAAGAAATTAGGGGAAAAGGTTTGATGTTGGCTGCGCAATTATCTAATTTTGATGAAACCCTTAAACTTTGTCAACTTTGCTTAGCCGATGGTTTAATAATAGATTGGTTTTTATATGCCGATAATTGTATTCGACTAGTTCCTCCATTTATTATTACAAATGAAGAAATAGAAAAAGGAATTGATATCATTTTAAAAAATTTAGAAAAAATATAATTGATTGGTTTTTATCATGTTTTTACAAAAAAACAAATTTTGACAAATGACTAAAAATAAATTTAAAAGCATTGACCATCATAATAAAATCAATGAACTTGGTTTGTAATTTGATATATTTACTATATTGATTACATGTAAAAAAGTTACTTTTCATACATAATTTGAGATATAATTAGCATAAATTTTAAATACTTTTTACAGAATACAATGTATTTCATTAAAAAAACCGATATTCGCCCACAATTTATAAAGAATTCGATACAATTTTAATGAGCGAAAGCACAGGACCAAAACGATTAAACGCAGTAGTAAAAGAGCTGAATGTAGGAATGCAAACCCTTGTGGAGCATTTGGCTAAAAAAGGATATAGCGTTGAGGCTAAGCCTACTACTAAGCTTTCAGATGAGCAATACTCAGTATTACTCAGCGATTTTCAAAGCGACAAAAAGAACAAAGAAGAGTCAAAACTGTTTAACCATAATAAAGTTAAACCTAAGGATATTACTATTGACCAAGTTAAACCAAAAACTGTTGTTGTTTCAAACGATGACGATTATGTGGATGACATAGTTGTAAAAACAGGTTTAACCAACAGATACGAAAAACCAATTGAGAAAATTGTTGAACCAATTATAATTACTCCAGCTCCTGTAAAAGAAGAGCTTAAGGAAAAAGTTGTTGCGGAAACTCCCAAAATAGAAGCAAAATCTGAAAAAGTTAAAGTAGAAAAAGCACCAAAAGTTCAAGAAATAGTTGAAAAAACTATTGACAATCCAACAAATGATGCTGATAATGATTCACCTAAATTAACAATTTTAGGAAAAATAGATTTAGATTCTATTAATTCAAAAACTAGACCTGATAAAAAGGTTAAAGAAAAGAAAGAAGTAGAAAAACCTGCAGTAAAAAAAGCCGCTGCTAAAACAGTTAAGGCAGAAACTGAAATGGTAGAAGCTGTTAAAAAACCAGCTGCTAAACCAGTTAAAAAATTACCTGAATCAGAAATAGTAGAGGCAAAAGTTAATGCACCCGAACCAATAGTTAATGAAGAAGTTGAGGTTACTGCTCCGCAAATGACAGAACCTAATTACGAAAAATTAACAGGTTTAAAAGTAATGGGTAAAATTGTTTTACCTATAGATCCACCAAAATCAATTAACAAGCCAGTTGCATCGAGCGATGCAAATAATAAGAAAAAACGTAAACGTACGAATTATATTGGTGGTAGCGATACTACTAATGATAAATTAAATAAATACGTTAAACCAGCAGATGGAACAGCAAGACCACCTTATCAAGGAAATAATGCAGCTGGAACACCAAGAACGCCATATCAAGGAAATAATCCCAACGGACCACGCACACCATACCAAGGGAACAATCCTGCTGGTGGAGCTGGAACGCCAAGAACACCTTACCAAGGAAACAATCCCAACGGACCACGTACACCATATCAAGGAAATAATCCTGCAGGTGGTGGAGCTCGTCCGCCATTCAATAGAAATGCAGCTGGAGGTAATAAATTTGGAAGTAGCCCTGCTTATAAGCCAGGTGAAAAGAAAGAAATTACTGATAAAGAAGTACAAGATAAATTAAAAGCAACATTAGCACGCTTAAATCCGGGAAGTAAAAATCCTAATATTGGTGCAGTTCGTTCTAAAATTCGTAAACAAAAACGTGATGATGCTAGAAGTGAAAGAGAAGAAGCGGCTATTGAATTAGAAAATGCAAACAAAGTATTAAAAGTTACAGAATTTGTAACTGCTAATGAGCTTTCTAAAATGATGGAAGTTACCATTACTCAAATTATTTCTACTTGTATGAGTTTAGGAATGATGGTTTCAATTAACCAACGCTTGGATGCTGAAACTATTAGTATTGTTGCTGAAGAATTTGGTTTTGAAGTGGACTTTGTAAGTGCAGAAGTGCAAGAAGCGGTGGAAGAAGACAAAGATGATCCTGCAGATTTAGTTTCTCGTGCGCCAATTGTAACTGTAATGGGTCACGTAGATCATGGTAAAACTTCATTATTAGATTATATTCGTAAAGCAAATGTAATTGCTGGTGAAGCAGGTGGAATTACTCAGCACGTTGGTGCTTATGAAGTAACACTTGATAACGGCAAAAAAATTGCGTTTTTAGATACTCCCGGTCACGAGGCTTTTACTGCTATGCGTGCTCGTGGTGCAAAAATAACGGATATAGTAATTATAGTAATAGCTGCAGATGATAGTGTAATGCCACAAACGAAAGAAGCAATTAGTCATGCGCAAGCTGCTGGTGTGCCAATTGTTTTTGCATTTAATAAAATAGATAAAGATGGTGCTAACGTTGAACGTATTCGCGAGCAGTTAGCCCAAATGAACATATTAGTAGAAGAATGGGGCGGTAAGTACCAAACTCAAGAAATTTCGGCTAAAAAAGGTTTAAACATTGATTTATTACTTGACAAAGTATTATTAGAAGCTGAAATTTTAGACTTAAAAGCAAATCCAAATCGCAGAGCAGTTGGTTCTATTATTGAAGCATCGCTTGACAAAGGACGTGGAATTGTAGCTACTTTAATGGTTCAAAACGGAACTTTAAGAGTTGGAGATCCAATTATAGCTGGAACAAATTCTGGAAAAGTAAAAGCCATGTTTGATGAACGTGGTAAAAAAATGCTTTTTGCTGGTCCCTCAACTCCTGCAGTAGTTTTAGGTTTTGATGGTGCTCCGCAAGCTGGTGATAAATTAATTATTACCAAAACGGAACAAGAAGCTAGAGAAATTTCGAATAAACGTAAACAATTACAACGCGAACAAGGATTACGTACCAATAAGCATATTACTTTAGACGAAATTGGACGTAGGTTAGCAATTGGTAACTTTAAAGAGTTAAAAATTATTGTTAAAGGTGACGTGGATGGCTCGGTGGAAGCATTGAGTGATTCATTGATTAAATTATCGACTGAAGAAGTTCAAGTAAGTGTAATTTATAAAGCAGTTGGTCAAATATCGGAAAGCGATGTAATGTTAGCTTCTGCATCTGATGCAATTATTATAGGATTCCAAGTTCGTCCTTCTCCACAAGCACGAAAATTAGCAGAAGCAGAAGCAATTGATGTTCGCATGTATTCAATTATTTATAATGCTATTAACGAAATAAAATTAGCCATTGAAGGAATGCATACTCCTAAAATGGAAGAGAAAATTACGGGTAATATTGAAATCCGTGAGGTATTTAAAATTACTAAAGTTGGAGCCGTTGCAGGTTGTATGGTTACCGATGGTAAAGTATTCCGTAACTCTAAAATACGCTTAATACGTGATGGTGTGGTAATGCATACTGGTGAACTTTCGTCACTTAAACGTTTTAAAGACGATGTAAAAGAAGTAGCATATGGATTTGATTGTGGTTTAACAATAGAGAAGTTTAACGACATGAGAGTTGGCGATTATGTAGAAGCTTATGAAGAAGTAGAAATTAAAAGAATCGCTTCTAAACAATAATTATTAATAAAATTAGCATCAAGCAGCCAACTGAAAAGCTTGGCTGTTTTTGTTTCCTTAAAAATGCGTTTAGACAAGCTCAACGACCAATAAATGCAGTCTACTGAGCCTGTCGAAGTGCAAATAAAACCATAAAAAAAATAAGACCATGACAAAACATATAAAACCCGAAAAGTATATTAAAGATAGAGGACAAAGTTTAGTAGTAAAAGTTTGCTACTTAAATTCTGATTGGCAAGAAATTGGCAAGGCCACTATATTAATAGTAAAGCACATTCCAAAAACCAATTATATCATAGGAAGTTACCAAATAGATTTACATTGTTTGGGTGTAAAACAAACTGCTTGGGGTTATGGTGTAACCGAAAAAAAACTAGGTGAAATATATAGCCGTTTGGGTGCAGGAAAACCATTGGCAGAAGCCGAATATAGCTTGTGTAGCCAAATTATTAGAGAAGCAAATGAGTTTGGAATAAAGAATGGTTTAACGCCACTTACTAATTTTGAAACTAGCCAATATTTAATAGAAGATGTTTCCGAAAATCCAATACAAATTACCTTTGGAAAAGCGGGTAAACCACATTATAAAAAAGACGAATTCAGCAATAATGATTTAATAATTAGCCAACTTACTGCTGCTTTAGGAGCAGATGGTTTTACAGTTGAAGAAATGTAACTGCTCAATAAATATTGATAAAAAAGCCAAACTTGAATTCAAGTTTGGCTTTTTTTATGGTTTAAAATGAGGCTAAATTAATTTACCCGAATATTTTATTTTTATCAAAGTGTTTTTAATTCCATATTGAAAAAATACTTTTTGCTCTTCTGTAAATTTTTTATCGTCATCTAAATAAAATATCCTTTCTGTTTTAACTTTTTTCTTGTCATTTTGATAATAAATTTTGTAGTTAATATTAATATTTACGGCTGAACTTTTCAGATTACTTCTTCTAACACCATTATTGGTACTGAGTTTAAAAGTAGCTAATATAAGTAGCCCATTTTTATTGTATATCTCTACTTCTTCTTTACTGCTGTTGTTTTTTAAAACAATTGTTCCATCATTTCCCAAATAAGTTTCTTTTGCAATCATTACTTCAAAATCACTAATTTTTAAATTCACATACTGTGCTTTTGAAATTAAAAATATATTCAAAAGTAATATTGTTATTAAATAAGATTTTTTCATATTTTTTTTATTTATTTGTTTTTCAAAACTAAATAAAAAAAATATGAAAAACATTTTAAAAAATTTATTGCCCGCTACCATCATTGCAGTAGCCATTTTTGCAGGCTTATCTTTTAAAAACAGTAGCCAAAACAATGCTAACACTATTTACGAATACAAACAGTTTTCTACCATTGAGTCTGTTATTTCAGGAGGATTAGGTCGTTCACGAATTTTAACTACTGACGACAATGGCACATTAATAGAAAAAGATTTAATGAATTTTTATAGTTTAGTCGGAATTAATTTTGGAAACATAGCAAATAATGATAGATCTATAGTTGATAAATTAAATGAATGGACTAGCAATGGATGGGAACTAACAGAGGTTACTTCTGGTGCTCAAACTAATATGAGTAATGGATCTACAAGTAATGGGATATTTATAACTAGATATTTATTTAGAAAACCAAAACCATAAATATTGATAAAAAGCCAAACTTGAATTCAAGTTTGGCTTTTTTTATGGTTTAAAATGAGGCTAAACCAACGCAGCATTTTTAATTTCTTCTACTATTCCTGGGTCTAATAAAGTAGATGTATCACCAAGGTTTTCAGTTTCTCCTTCCGCAATTTTTCTTAAAATTCTTCTCATAATTTTACCACTTCTTGTTTTGGGTAAACCCGTTACAAATTGAATTTTATCGGGTTTTGCAATGGCACCAATAATGCGAGAAACTGTTTGAATAATATCTTGCTTAGAAAGGTTTTCGTTTTCATGTTGTCCTTCAAAAATTACATAAGCATATATTCCTTGTCCTTTTATATTGTGTGGATAGCCAACAACTGCACTTTCTACCACGCCACTGTGCATATTAATAGCATTTTCAACTTCAGCAGTTCCAATTCTATGCCCACTTACATTTAAAACATCATCTACGCGGCCTGTAATTCTATAGTTTCCATCTTCATCGCGCAAGCATCCATCGCCAGTAAAATATAAGTTTTCATAAGTACTAAAATAGGCTGTTTTGCACCTTTCATGGTCGCCATAAGTAGTGCGAATAATTCCAGGCCAAGGCTGCTTAATACATAAGTTTCCACTTACTGAATTTCCTATAATTTCAACACCATTTTCATCAACTAAGCAAGGCAACACACCAGGCATTGGCAATGTAGCATGAGCGGGTTTTTGGGGTGTTACACCGGCCAAACTTGTAATCATAATTCCACCAGTTTCTGTTTGCCACCACGTATCAACGATAGGACATTTTTCTTTCCCAATATTTTTATAATACCATTGCCATGCTTCTTCATTTATTGGTTCACCAACGGAACCCAAAACTTTCAATGAACTTAAGTCTTTATCTTTTACAAAATCTAATCCAAAAGCCATTAAACTTCTAATAGCAGTAGGAGCGGTATATAAAATATTCACTTTGTGTTTTTCTACAATATCCCAAAACCTTCCAGCATCGGGCCAAGTAGGAATTCCTTCAAACATTAAACTTGTTGCGCCAGCACTTAACGGGCCATATAAAATATAACTATGTCCGGTAATCCAGCCAATATCTGCAGTACAAAAATGTATTTGTTTGGGTTGATATTGAAATGTATTTATAAAAGTATAATTGGTCCAAACCATGTATCCTGCAATGCTATGAACCACACCTTTTGGTTTGCCAGTAGAACCCGAAGTATATAAAATAAATAAAGGATCCTCAGCATCCATTTCTTCAGCGGGGAAAGTAACTTTTCCATTTTGTTCTACTTGTTGTTCGGCATGTTCCATTTCATCTTCCCACCAAACATCTCGGCCTTTTAGCATACTAACAGGAGTTCGAGTTCTTGTATAAACAATTACTTTTTTTACAGTTTTGTTTCCAATTAAAGAATCATCAATTACACTTTTTAATGGAATGTCTTTGTTTCCTCTAAAAGCGCCATCACAAGTAATTATAAATGCAGCTTGAGCATCTAATAACCTATCGGCAATACTTTGAGCGGAAAATCCACCAAAAATTACGGAATGAATAGCACCAATCCTAGCACAACCCAAAACTGCATAAGAAAGTTCAGGGATCATACCCATATATATACAAACCCTATCACCTTTTTTTACGCCTAAATTTTTAAGCATTTGTGCTACTTGACATACACGTTTGTGTAAGAGATTATAAGTTACAATCCTGGTTTTTTCTTCAGGGTCATTTGGCTCCCAAATAATAGCTGCTTGTTCTCCAATTGTATCTAAATGTCTGTCGATGCAGTTTTCTGTAATGTTTAATTTACCTCCTTCAAACCATTTAATATTTGGCTCATTAAAATTCCAATTTGAAACCTTATCCCACTTTTTTTTCCAAATAAAATTCTTAGCTATTTCACCCCAAAATTCTTCAGGTTTTTCAATGCTTTTTTGATAAGCTTTGTTGTACTCATCTATGTTTTTTATTTGATAAGGATAATCCATTTTTTAATTTTTTATTCAGTACGAATATAAAGTGACTAGCAATAAATTTTAAAACAAATTGTCAAATAAGTATAGTTATGATAAAGATTTCTTTATGTTAAAATATTTAAACAATAAAAAAGGCAACTTAATTTCAAGTTGCCTTTTCAGATTTATATTTAGTGATGATGGCCTTCAGGCCCATGAACATGTCCATGAGCAATTTCATCATCTGTTGCCTCTCTAATTTCTATTACTTCAATATCAAAATTTAGTTCTACACCAGCTAAAGGATGGTTTCCATCTACAGTTACAGTTTCTGCATCTATTGCTTTAATATTAACTAAAAAACGTTGTTCCTCACTTCCAGCTTCAAATTGCATTCCTACTTTTATTTCTTGTCCAGCAAAAGCACTCACAGGAACTTGTTGTACCATTTCGTTTTGGTAATTTCCATAACCTTTTTCAGGGCTAACTTTCAATTGAAATTTATTTCCAACTTCTTTGCCATCCAAACCCTCTTCCATTCCTGGAATTAAGTGACCCAAGCCATGAATAAAATTTAACGGACCTCTTCCATTGCTAGAATCTAAAACTGTTCCTTCATTATTGGTCAATGTATAATGAATAGCTACTACTTTGTTTAAACTTACTTTCATAATCATTTATTTTAAGGGTGTTTTCCCTTTTTGTTTATATTTTTAAAAGCAGCAAATATGAACTTTTAAAAACACTTTTCAAGTAAATAAACATTTGAAAATGCTTGATTTTTGAAATGAAGAATCCAATAATTTAATAAATATAAAAATTCAATTTTCTACTTTTATAATAAATTTTACGTCTTTGAATAAATTATTTTGCCAAATTTTTGAATTTTAAAATACATTATGCTTGTTAACTTTTAAAAATGCAATTTAGTCCTTTAAATTAATAAAAACGGAGTGTTCAAAGGATTTAAAATTCTTTTTAAACCAATAAAAAGAGTATTTGATTTCTTTAATTATGAATTAAATTAATTTCAGTAAGTATTTTTATATTAGGAAATTATAAAATAAAAACAGTAATTTTACATCTTAATAAAAATAATTTATTTATGAAAAATATTCTTACATTATTGATGCTATTTGTAGTTACAATAATACTACATGCACAACCAAAACCAGCTGTAAAACCGGGTACTCCAGTGGTTCCGGGTGTTCCTGGAAAACCAAAAGTAAGTGCTTATGTGCTTAAAAAGGATTACGATGAAATGTTGTTAACTTTTGATGCTAAAGTAAAATCTGCTACCAATGCAAATGCAAGTTTAAGAAACTTGATTGGCAGCAAGGATAGAGAAATAGAGTCACTGGGCGAAAAAATGAAGCAGGTAGAAGAAATTTTGAATTCTACAGCTTTTAAAGTTTCTAATACTGAAGATTCATTGGATAAAACTCGTTTTTCAATGGAAGAATTCAGGAAAAGCTCGGAAGAAAAATTTGTAGAAATTAATGCTTCTCATGAAGCAGCTAATAGTAAAATGCTGATGTTTTTTGGCATTGGAGTATTAATAACTATTGGCTTTTTTGCATTTTTATTAATGCAATTAGGGAAACTTAAAAAATCAATGTTAAGTCACAACATAAATGCTGAAATTAAACTTCATGAAACGATTGCTGAATTAGTTGAAAACCAAAAAGCGGAACTTGATAGTGTAAAAAGCAATTTAGAAAGAGACAATAGAATTTTAAATCAAAGTTTATCAAAAGCAATTGCTGATGAAGGAACAAGATTAAATTTTGAAATTGAAAAAATAAATGCTGAACTAAAAAAATAAACTGAATAAATTTTTATAAAAAAGGCTGTTGAATTTTAATTCAACAGCCTTTTTTATGAAAATTTTTTTTTTAAAACTGTTTGCTAAGAAAATATATCAAGGCTAGAACAAACAAAATAATTACTATTCTGATGAAGCTTTTTATTAATAAACTGATGTAAGCCAAAATAGCAAATATTAAAGCTGCTATTCCAATATATAGCATTGATTTATCGTATGAAAAACCGGTTTCAGAAATCCATTTACCAAAAGGAAAACTGGGTTTTAAATGTTGAATTTTTACATGAAAATATTCTAAAAATGCCATGCCACTTATTATTGGCGCAGCTATCATTAACAATATTGAAAATGCTTTTGTGGTAAGTGATTTCATCATTTTTTATGCAATTGCCGCTTCTACTTTTGTCAATAATTCATCTGCTTTTGCATGGTTTTTTGCCAATAAATTTTTTGCTTCAGCAATTAAATTTTCAGCAAATGTTCTGTCTTTTAAATCTTTTGCATTTACCATTACGTTAAAATAAGCGCCTCTTACCGCAGTTTTTACACAAAGCACTCCAACGCCAGCATCAGTTACAGAGTTTTGGTTTCCTTTTTCAATCATTGCTGCTAATAAATTCAAGGTTTCTGAAGCAGTTTGCATTACTTTAAAAGGAACTTCACAAGCATATTTTGTGGCATTTTCTATAGCTAAAATTCTTGCTGCTTTTTCTTCTTCCGTTGCCTTTGGCAATCCAAAACCTAGCATAATTTGGTTAAAAGCATGGGTATCTTCATCTACAGCTTTCAGCAATTTATCTTTAATCATTTGACCTTTATCGGCCCATTCGCTAAAGTATTGAACTTGTTCTTCCCAACCACGTTTACCTGCCGAAAGATTAGCAACCATTGTTCCTAATGATGCACCTAAACTACCCACGTAAGCGCTAATTGAACCACCTCCAGGAGCTGGACTTTCACTGGCAGTTTCATTGGCAAAACTGCGTAAATTCATGCCAATTAATTTTTCATTATTGGCATTTTTTAGTTTGTATTCTATAATTTTATTACTGGCATCAAAGGGCGCTAGCTCATCTAATCCTAATGATTTAATAGCTATTTGAATCAACTCTTCTTCACTTACTCCAACAGAACGTTTTTGTTTTGTTAAATAATGTCTTCCTGCCGAAAGCATGGCTTCTAAAGGAATTAATCCTACTAATTCCGAACCTGTAACACGCATGCCACGTTTTTCTGCACTTTTGCATACTTCATCAAATGCTTGATGAACCGAAGTGGTTTTATAATTGGTTAAATTAATACTGATTTGAGCAATATTATATTCTTCAATGAACCAACCAATGGCTTTACATGCTTTTAAAGTTCCGGGAACACGCACTTCATTTCCATCGGCATCTTTTACTATTTTTCCAGTAATTGGATTTCCTTCACGCAATACGCGTCCTGCTTCTCTAATATCAAATGCAACAGAATTGGCCAATCGCACTGATTTAGTATTTAAGTTTACGTTATAAGCTATTAAAAAATCACGCGCACCAATTACGGTTCCACCTGCTTTTTCATTAAACTCAATTGGTCCAAAATCGGGTACCCATTCCTGTTGTTTTATTTTCTTAAAAAAGCCTTCATATTCACCAGCTCTAATTACCGAAAGGTTATTTCTTTCTTTTTTAGGTTGAGCGTATTCATATAAATAAACAGGAATATTTAATTCTTCACCCACTCTTTTTCCTAACTTCTTAGCATATTCAGCGGTTTCTTCCATGCTTATTCCACTAACTGGTATTAATGGACAAACATCGGTTGCTCCCATTCTTGGGTGTTCGCCTTTATGCTTGCTCATATCAATTACTTCGGCTGCTTTTTTTATGGCTAAATAAGCCGCTTCTATAACTGCATTTGGTTCGCCAACAAAAGTTACAACAGTTCTATTGGTAGCTTTTCCAGGATCTACGTCTAATAATTTTACACCATCTACACTTTCTATTACATCAGTAATTTGTTTTATAATTTGTAAATCATGTCCTTCACTAAAATTTGGAACACATTCTATTATTTGAGTCATAATTTGTTGTTTGTTTTTATAAATTATATGGAATAAAATAGGCTACGAATCTAATATAATTTTACTTTTCTGAAACTAAATAAAACGCAAAGAAAATTCCTTTTTATGCCATAACATCATGTTGGAAGCAACTTCCTTGTTTAGGAATTGGTTAGCTGATGGAATGGTGTTTTTTTAGTAATTAGTTCCTTCAGCATGATTTTGGTTTTATATAAAAGTAAAACATAATCCTGCAAAAGTAGGGTCATGCTGTAAGCATCTTCTTGGCTATAAATGATTACTTACCATTAGCTAAATTGGTTGCCTAATTAAGGAGTTGCGCTGCATGACGAATTCAGTTTTTCACTCCAAATCGATTGGTGAGTAGACCAACCGAGTACTAAGTAAAACACAAAGAAAACTCCTTTTTATGCCATTCTACAACAAATCATTTTATAATGAAATATTGTATTATTTAGCCACAATCATGGTTTTCATTAACTGTGAAGAACCTTGTTGAACTTGATAATAATAGGTGCCATTTCGCAAACTGTCAGCTTGCATTGTTACTTCGTGTGTGCCTTTTGAAAAATTATCTTCGGCAATGGTCAAAACCTCACGTCCTATATTATCAAATAACCTTATTTTTACATAACCACCACTACATGTAAATCGAATGGTGGTTTGGTCAATTACTGGATTTGGGAAGTTTTCTAAAACACCAATTTTAGCATTTTCAATCTCAACTGTATTGCTACTTCCATCCGCAATAATATCTAACAAAGGGAAAGTTTTATTTAAAAGCAAAGGACTTAATTCAGTATCACTCACTTTAAACCAATATTTTAAAATACTGGCATAAATAGAACGAAAATCTATTTGCATAGGAACATTATCATTTGCCGTTACAGAAGTTGGAATTATTGGATTAAAACCAGTAATTCCTGGTTTTACTTTTTTACCAAAAATAAATAAAGGAGCTGCTGCACCATGGTCGGTTCCCAAACTTGAATTTGATTTAATTCTTCGTCCAAATTCTGAAAATGTCATACCTAAAACTCGATCTTCAACGGCTAATTTTTTTAAATCATCTTGAAATGCATTCACCGCTTGCGATATTTTTTGCATTAAATTAGCATGAGAACCAGTTTCGGTTAATGTTGCATCTGTTTGCGCTGAATGGGTATCAAATCCACCCAAGTTTACCATATAAACTTGAGTTTTTAAACCACCAGCTATTAATCGAGCTACAATTTTTAATTGATCAGCTAAACTATTTTGCCCAGCAGTTGGATATAAAGTTGAGACATTTTTTGCTTTATCGGCCGCAGCTTTAATGGTTCCGCTGTATTGTTGTGTTTGCTGAGCCACTAATCTTACATAAGTTAATTCATGTCCAGCGGGTGTGCTTGGCGCTGTATCAACGGTTCCTGTAATGAACTGATAAAACGAAGTAGGATCGGTAATTGACATGCCTAAATTTACATTTTTACCTTGTAAAACAGGCGAAATAGATGCACCAATTTGAATGGATGGCGGATCTGGAAAATTTATATTGGGATAATTTGCAGGGAAATTAGTAAATTTTGTATCCAAATATCGGCCTAACCAACCTGTTTCTTCTATCACATCACTTTCGCTTCCAGTGTTCCAAATATCTGTTGCTCTAAAATGCGAAAAATTAGGATTTGGATAACCCACACTTTGAACAATATTAACCATTCCGTTGTCATACAATCCCCTTACTTCGCTTAAGCTTGGGTGCAATCCTGTAACAGTATTTCCAGTTAAAGCCAACACTTTATTTTGTTGAATTAATATATTTTGGCGAGCCAAAACCAATTTGCTATATTGATCAATAGGAATGACGGTATTTAATCCATCGTTTCCACCATTTAATTGAATCAGTACCAAAACACGGTCTTCAACACCCGATTTACCTAAAAAATTTACAATTGGATTATCGGCTAATGCCTGAACTGGAAAGCCATTTATTAATATTGGCAAAGCACTTGCAGTGATTGCTTTTTGTATAAAATCTCTTCTTTTCATAGTTTAACTATTTACTTGAATAAAAATAAAAAATTAAGTTAATTGAAATTCGGCTAGGCCAAATAAATATTTAAACATTCCTTGTAAACGGGAATAAACTGCTTGTTTTTTAGTGTTATCGGTTGGAGCTGCTTTGTATTGATTCCAAGCATCGCTCCAATAATAATCAGCCGCTTGTCCTGAAAGTAAAAAAGCGGTTTTTATTTGTGCTTTACTTGCAGCCGATAAGTCTATTGCATAAAGCAAACTGATTGCCTGACTAACTAATAAATTCGGATCTTCGGGCGTTGTAAATAAGTCAACTAATGCTATAGGATCTAAAATAAGTTTAAAGCTTTGGCGATTATAACCTGAATAAACCATGGCATCGCAAAACTGATTGCGTTTGGGTAATGAATCGGAATTTATCCAAAGCTCATAATATTGTGGCGATTGATAATAAGCGGGCCAACCTGCTACACCTGGCGCATCACCAATGTCTTGTCCTATTAATGCACAAGCTTGTTGAACATACACCCAATGTGTGTATTGTTGCAAAACAATAGCTGAAGTAGGAAATTTTAAATTAAATGTGCGAGCTAAACCTATTAAATGATCGGTTGGTGGTTTTATTAAACAACCCACATTTAATGAATCGTAAAAATGTTCGCTTTTAAGTAATGTTTCAATGACTGTTTTTATATTGTAATTACTGTTTCTAAATACGGTGGCTAAGGGTAAAATTACATTGGTTTCAACCGATGAATCGATGTTATAGTAAACAAAAAAGCGATAAATTTTTCGGCAAATATAATTGGCCACTTCATTTTGAGCAAAAATCATGTTCATCAAATCATCTACTTCTGAAGCTCCATTTGTACCCGTTTTACCGGTAATAACTGTGTTGTTATAAAACGATGAAAACTGTTTATTAGTGGTATCGTGTTTTGTGCTGTCAAAATAGGAAACATTGGCTGTTCTATTTGTTCTCCAACCTGTCATTACTCTTGCCGCAGCTTTTACATCATCTTCGGTGTAGTGATTTGCTAAATCTTTTCCTACAGTAAAAAGCTCTTGAAGCTCTCTTCCAAAATTTTCGTCAGGGGCGGTATTGGTGTTTTTTTCTCCATTTAAATATACCAACATGCCACAATCTGTGGCTAATAATCGGGTTAAAGTTTTATAGTTGCCAAGGCAATTTTGGCGTAATATTTTATGGTGGTCGTAACAGAAACGAGCAGATTGAATGACAGTAGTTTCGGTTGCGAAAAGATTATGCCAAAACAAAATCATTTTTTCATTGATTGTTCTGTCTTGATTAATCATTAAACTAGTCCACCAAGCTTTATATGATTGCCTGCGGACACCATTTAAATTAGGATTATCAACTGCATTTACCCAAGTTTGACCAAGAGGAACGTCTACATCTGCCTGGCTTCCACTGTAATGATTCAATGGTGGTGCGGGATAAACAGTTGAAATATTTAAAAGGGAATCAACAGCTTGAACCATTGATTTACTTTTAAAAAAATCAATATCGGCTTTTGTAACCCCAAATAAAGCTCTGCGGCACAAATGTTTTATTTGTTCCTCGCCCCAAGTTCCGGTGTATTCACTTATACCAGTACTCGTTTTTCGTAAATCATTTGGTAATTCTTTGTTTGAAGGATCTTTGAATGGATAAACAGGTAATTGCTTATCATCAAGTGCGTCTAACGCTACATTTTGAAAAAATTGTTTGCGGTTAATTTGTGCCATCAACTAAATTGTTTAAAAAAAGAGTTGTCAAAATTATTTTTTTTAAAAGCTCCAAGCTCTGATTAAATAAAAATGAAATAGTTTAATTTATTTTTTATTCTACTACTATTTTTTCGTGAAATTGATTGTTTTCGTTTTCAATTTGTAACAGGTAAATGCCTTTAGCAATTCCATCTAATTGAATATTTTGTTGGTTAAAACCTACATTTAAGTTTACTAATTGCATAGCAACCAAAGTGCCTTGAATATTATATACTTTAACTGTACAATTGCTTGAATTTTTATTCCAAACCGATAAATTAAATTGGTTATTTACAATTGGATTAGGGAAAATTTGGTAATTAAAGTTTTCATTTTGGTTGGCGTTTTTAATAGAAACCGGACTATTTACAATTAATGAATAAGCGGTTAATGTATCATAAACTGTTTGTGAGCCTAAAATACCAATTGAAACTTTAATTTTTAAAACTATTTCTAAAGGATAAACACCTTTTTGAGTTGGAGTTCCTTTTATATCAGCACAGCCATTTCCACCACCAGGAATGGTACAATTAGCAGTATTACATTGGAAACTCATCCCATTAGGAATCCCATTTACTTGAACTATTGTAAATGAATCAACGTTGGCTTTTGTAGTTCCAAATATTGGTATTGTAACCATGGTATCTTTGGTTACATGAAACTGTAAAATTTCAGCATAAGTTTGTCCAACACGAGCAGCGGGTAAAATAGCTGGGTAAACCCCTGTAGTTACTAATGAAAGGTCGGGAGTGCATTGTGCATTTGCAAAAGAATTAATAAGGAATATGCTAATACAAGTAGCAATAATTTTGTAGTATTTTAGTTTCATAATTTTTGAATATTTTGTGAGTTTAAAATCCAAATATATTAATTTACAGATATGATTTACAAAAGGATAAGAAAATTTTTATAAAACGATCAAATTTTTACAATAAACCAATAAAAAAATGAAGTTAAATAATTGACTATTTTCAATTAAGAATTGCTTTATTTGTAAATATGCAATCTGTATTATTTGTTTGTTTAGGAAATATTTGTCGTTCACCATTGGCCGAAGCACTTTTTTTAAAACATGTAAACGAACAAAATTTATTCGAGAAATTCAGCGCTGATTCTGCTGGAACTGCTGCTTATCATTTGGGAGAATTTGCCGATAAAAGAACGCGAGCAATGGCTTTAAAGTTGAGTAATTTGAATCTTTCTCACAAAGCAAGGCAGTTTGAATCCAACGATTTTATAGCGTTTGATTTTATAGTTGCCATGGATAAAACCAACTTCCAAAACATCATGAAGTTAAAGCCCGAAAATGCCAAGGCAAAAGTACTTTTAATGAGGCATTACGACAGCATGATTCAAAATGAAGATGCCATTCCTGACCCTTATTATGGTAACGATAATGACTTTGAAAAAGTTCATCATATGTTGAATGATTGTACCAAAAACTTTCTGAAGGAATTGATGAGAAATAATATTAGAATTATTTCATAATTCAATAATTGCTGCAAATTTTTGTTTTGTCGTCATTGCGAACGTAGTGAAGCAATCTAAAACAAAAACTTACAATGAGATTGCTTCACTACGTTCGCAATAACGAGTAGAATTATTAAAGAGGCCTAATCAATTATCAAAATAATCTTTCACCAATTTTGCTTTGGCTGCGCCAATAATATCGCTGAGTAAATCCATGTTTGCTTCTTGAATTTTCTTTACAGATTTCAATTCTTTTAGCAGCATTTTAGCAGTTCCAGGACCAATGCCTTTGATGTTTTCTAATTCAGTTACAAACGTATTTTTACTACGCCTGTTTCTGTGGTTTGTAATACCAAATCGATGGGCTTCATCGCGCAATTGTTGAATAATTTTTAAAGTCTCCGATTTTTTATCAATGTACAAAGGAAATTCATCGTTTGGATAATATAATTCTTCTAATCGTTTGGCAATACCAATTACAGGAATTTTCCCATATAAATTTAGCTTTCGCAAGCTTGCTATTGCAGAACTTAATTGACCCTTTCCGCCATCTATAATGATTAAATTAGGCAATGGTTCATTCTCGTCTAATAAGCGCTTATATCGCCTAAAAACTACTTCTTCCATGGTGGCAAAATCATTTGGACCTTCCACTGTTTTTACATTAAAAATCCGGTAATCTTTTTTACTCGGTTTTGCATCTTTAAAAACCACACATGCCGATACTGGATTGGTTCCGTTTAAGTTTGAATTATCAAAACATTCAATATGATGTGGAAGTTCTGTTAAACGCAAATCATTTTTCATTTGCGTAAGCACTCTGTCTACTTTTAGTTCAGGATTTACCGCTTCGTATTTTGCTAGTTTATCTTTCTTGTAATACAAGGCATTTTTCAAAGAAAGATCTAATAATTTCTTTCTATCGCCCACTTTTGGAACAGTAATCGTGATGCGTTCATCGCTCCAATCCAACTCAAATGGAACAATAATTTCCTTGCTGGTACTGTGGTATTCATCGCGCACTTCAGCAATGGCCAAGCTCAGTAATTCAGCATCTAATTCCTCCATTTTTTTCTTTACTTCAAAAGTTTGCGTTTGAATAATAATGCCATTCGAAACCTTTAAATAATTGATAAAAGCAAAACGTTCATCGCTTACAATGCTAAAAATATCTACATCGTTCATAATTCCACTAACTATGGTCGATTTACTTTGGTAATTTTCCAAGGAATCTAACTTGCGTTTATACCTTGCAGCTTCTTCAAATTTTAAA
>CAISTO010000472.1 GCA_903888395.1 uncultured Bacteroidota bacterium
TGAAAAGGCAATGTCCTCTTCCAAAATTGGACCTAAACCCGTCCATTCACTGTTTCTATGACCAATGATTAATAAATCATCAGCCATTTTATATAATAATTCTTTGATTGCTGTTACGTTCATATTCTTTTTATTTAAAGATTTAAAAGTTTACAAAAATTACAAGGTTGTTTTTAATCTTTCTTCCGATTAATCGGGATTACAACCTTGAAATCTTTCAATTACTTTTCCTTGTTTTCCTTCTTATATTTATTAATCATTTCCATTACTTTATAGCCACCCGCTTCGCGGTATTGCTTGTTTGGAACTGTTTCAAAAATATCGGCATCATCGTAATCCGATGCAAAAACATTGCTGGTTTTTACCACCCAAATATTTACGCTTATTCCTCTTCGGCCATATTGTTCCTTACCAAAAAGTAAAGCCATTTCGTTATTTGGAGCATGAACTATTCCTACATGTTCATGTTGTTCGCCACGTTTTTTTTGGTGAAAAACTTCATAAGTTTCCCAATTGTCCATTTCAGTTAATGGTGCAATGGTATTGTCTTCATTTATTTGCTCGCGAGCAATTCTAGGGTCTAGTGAGTTGATCATTTTTTAAGCTAAAGGAGTTACGTATTTTTCTGATTTATTTAATAAAGCAGCTCTTACCCATCTTCCTTTTTCTTCAGCCATTCTACGAACTGCTAAACGCTCCGCATTACAAGGGCCTCCGCCATTGATAACACGTTTAAATTCGTCCCAATCTGGTTCGGTATATTCCCATAATTTTGTCTCTTCGTTTTTCTTTAAATTTGCATCGGGAAGCACCAGTCCTAAGTCCCAAATTTTAGGAACATACATGTTTAAAAACTGTTGACGCATGTCATCGTTCGTTGCCATTTTAACTTTCCATTTCATCAGTATAGTTGTATGGTTCGAAATTTTATCGCTAGGACCAAAAAAATGCATAATTGGTGGCCACCAACGGGTTAAAGCTTCTTGAACCATTTGGCGTTGAAAAGGAGTTCCAGTTGCTAAAGTTACCACATTGTGATGACCATATTTTAAATGGAAACTTTCTTCAGTACAAATTCTGTCTAAAGCACGTCCGTAAGGACCGTAACTACCTTTGGCATTTGCCACTTGATTTATAATTGCACCCGCATCAATTAACCAAGCTATTACACATGAATCGGCCCAAGTTAACGCTGGATAATTAAACACATTTGAATATTTTGATTTACCAGTAATCAAATCGTTGATCATGGCTTCTCGGCTTTTTCCCAAAGTTTCAGCAGCACTGTAAAGCAATTGTGCGTGTCCTACTTCGTCTTGTACTTTAGCCATTAAAGCTAACTTACGTTTAAAACCTGGCGCGCGGGTAATCCATGTGCCTTCTGGCAATGCACCAATAATTTCAGAATGCGCATGTTGTTCTATCATTCTAATTAATTGTTTCCTGTATTCTTTAGGCATCCAATCTTTAGGTTCTATTTTTTCACCACGAGCTATTCGTGCTTCAAATTCAGCTAATTTAATTGGGTCTTCGCCATCTAAAATTGATAATGGCTTTTCGTTTGGATCAATGTAAGCGTTTCCGTACATAATATAGTTGTTAGTTGTTAGTTGATAGTTGTTAATTGTCAGTTGATAGTTTTTTGTGCCAATTGCCAGAGGCTATTTTCTTAATCCTCCTAAAATAAAATTACTTAGTTTTTCAGCTATTTCAGCAGCATTCATTTTGCCTTCGGGATTATACCATTCATTCACAAAATTAATAGTAGAAAGAATGCTTAATACCGCAAATTTTTTGTCTACAAAATCAAAAATGTCTTCATTTTCTCCATCAATTATGATAATGGTAAATTGGTTTTCATATTGATCTCGTAGCATTTTAAATTTACTCAAATTGGGTTCACTTAAGTTACGCCATTCTTGTAAAAAAACTGCCGATTTGTTTTGGTTCAGTGTAATAGTTTCTATGTGTAATTTTATTGCTAAGCGCAATTTTTCTTCTGCATTAAAGTAAATGTCGTTTACTTCTTTTGCGTTCAAAATAAATTTATTGGCCATGTCAAAACAAATGGTTTCCAATAATTCTTCTTTCGATTTTACGTGGTGGTAAATGCTAGCGGCTTCTATTCCAAGTTCTGCCGCCAAATCGCGCATAGTGGTAGCTATATATCCCTTTTTGCGGAATAATTTTGCAGCAGTTTCTGTAATTTGTTCTTTTCTGTTGATGATCAGTG
This sequence comes from uncultured Bacteroidota bacterium, assembly GCA_903888395.1. Classification (GTDB taxonomy): domain Bacteria; phylum Bacteroidota; class Bacteroidia; order UKL13-3; family UKL13-3; genus JAAFJM01. The sequence goes on from CAISTO010000472.1 coordinate 2,234, forward strand.
TTTCAGCCATAACCTAACAATTGTTAGGCAAATATAAAAATTTAGTTTTATAATCCAAATTTTTTATACAAATGCTAAATTTCTCAGGGTACTTTTACAAAAAAACAATTTAAAAACATGGACTATTTTTTATATTTAGCCAACACCTTTTCTATAATTTCGGCTGTTTCGTCTTTGTAGTTTACATTTATTGGCTTTCCATTGTCGAGCCATAATTGTGTTTTTTGGTAAAAATCTTCTTCTATTTTTTTTACCCTAGTTCCGCCCAATAATTTAAAGGCTTTGGCATTGCACTTTTGCTCATATTGGTTAGCCATAGGAATACACATTACTTTTTTACCCAAAAAGCTTGCTTCAGCAGGACTTTCAAATCCCCCATTGGTAATTAATCCATTGCTGCTAGCTAAACTTGCTATAAAATCTTGGTTTAAAACTGGTTTAATAGTCACATTTTTTTTTGTAATTGCTTTTTTAGTATGCTTACTAAAAACCTCAAATTTTATATCAGGAATTTTATTAAAATGTTTTAGTAATATTTCTTCGGAATAAGCTGGCAAATAAACGGTAATATGTTCCTTGTTTGAAATTTCCATTTGTCTTACTTCACTTCTTATTACTGGTGTGTAAATAAAATCATCGTAAGTATCAAAATGAAAAGCCACTTTATCAGTACAAGGTGCGTAGGTTTTTAAAACACTTTCGCCAAACTTTTCTTTCTTTTTTATACGCGGAGATAGCTTACTTAAAAAGGCAGCTTGATGGCTAAAAGCCACACAATTCAAATCATGAATTTTACAAGCCCAAGCGCTTACAGGTTCATAATCGTTGATGACTAAATCGTAGTTTTTTACTGGTATTTGATAAATGTCTTTAATGAATTTGATAGGATGTAAATTTTTGATACTGTCACCAAAATCTATTCCGCCACTTTTACCAAAAGTAAAACCAACACCTTTCAGTTTATATTTTATTTCATAAGGTAATTGCACATCCGACTGCGTTCCACTTATTAAAATATCTAAATCACATTGTTGTTTTAAAAAAGGAATGACCTCGCGAGCCCTACTTATGTGGCCATTTCCAGTTCCTTGAATTGCGTATAATACTTTCATTTTTTGTGTTATTTAAACCATGATTGTACATCAATATTAAACAAATTTTGCAACGCTATAATTAATAAAGCCCAAAAACTTAAGGATATAAACATCACTAATTTTATATGCCATTTATTTTTTTCTATTGCTCTGCAAATTAAAGTTCCTACCGGCATTGAAATAATGGTTGGCGTTACCAATGCAATGCCATAAATGCCCCATGTTCGTGAAAAATGGACCATTTTTCTGATGTTTTTATTTATTTTTATATGAATAATATGCGGCTTTGGCTTTACAAATTTTGCTTTTAAAAGCAATAAAAAATCCCATAAATACAAATAAATAAACACGCCTAACATGCCACCACCAACTGTGCTTAAGTAAAAAGTGATTGGTGAAAAGTTATATGTCAATGCCATTCCTAGCCCAATAATAAATTTAATAGTGCACACCAATGTTACACTTATTATTTGCCAGTAATCATTCATTTTACTTATCTATTTTTAAGCATCAATATTAGCAATTGTTTTGGTAATATTGGTGTTGTTATTGTAAAAATAATCTTCTAAATAACCGTCTGACACCTTGCCTCGCTTTGGCTTTGCAAAATCGTCTGACGGTGCTTATACCAAAAATAAATCAGCGGCAATTCCATCGGCCAAAAACTTTCCTTTTGCGGTGGTTAGTAAAATATTGTTGTTTATTTCCAGTAAATCTTGGTCAATAAACTTAGCAGCTTCTTTTATCAATCTTTGTTTTTCTGTTTCGCCAAATTGCAAAGCAATAAAGTTTAAATCGCAACCCCAA
>CAISTO010000473.1 GCA_903888395.1 uncultured Bacteroidota bacterium
TATGATGAAGAATGTCCGATAGAAGATTGGAGCATGTGGATTAAAATATCGAAGGATCATGAAATAGGATTTATTCCCGATCAATTAGCCTATTACAGAAAACATGGTAATAATTTTTCCGGAAATTTTAAAAAGATGAAAGCTTCGGAATTAGTTTTATTGAACAATTATTTGGAGTATCCAGAGGCTGAGTTAGGCAAAAAAAATGCGAGAAAAAGATTTTATCGTTATACCATTTTAGGTTACCTATCAAAAATTCCATTTTACTATCCAGCAAAAAAAATATTTTGGAGTTTACATGCCAAATTATCTTAATTTTATAAATGGATTCAACTATAAAAGTATCCTTATTAATACCCTGCTATAATGTGTCAGCATTTTTAGATGATGCCATTTATACCATTACCAATCAAAGCTATAAAAATTTAGAAATTGTTTTAATAAATGATGGATCAACAGACAATACTTTAGAAAAGTTAAAAAAAATAGCCAATGAAGATTCAAGGGTAGTTTTAGTCAATAATGAACAAAATATTGGTTTAATCAAATCGTTGAACAAAGGAATTAATTATTGTACTGGAACTTATATAGAGCGATTTGATGCAGATGATTTGATTGGCTTAGATAGAATAGAAAAACAAATAGCAATAGTCAAAAAAAATCCTACAATCGATTTAATTACTTCATATGCTAATTACATAACTCCTCATGGTAAGTTCCATAGTAAAGCAGCATCCTTTTACTGTAATTCGTTACATTCTGCGGCATTTTTGAGTTTATTTGAATGTCCATTATTACATGCGGGAATGCTTATCAAATCGAGTGTTTTAAAAGAATACATGTACGATGAAAATGAATTTGCCTCACATATTGAAGACTATGATTTATTTTCAAGATTAATCATTAACAAAATAAATTTATGGATAGATACTAGGGACAATCAAAGGTATATGTACCGAAGAAATCCAAACAGTGTATCGAGCAGGAATATTGATTTTCAAAGAGAAAATGCCATTCAAAAATCAAAAGACAATTTGAAAAGTATTTTAAAATACAGCATTGATGATATCATTTTACGTGCTATTATTTTAAAAACTGAAATTAATTGGACTCCAACATTAATAAGCAATGCTGTTAAAGAATTGGAAAATATAAAGTTGAATTATTTTGAAAAATACAATAAAAGTATTTCAAAAAAAGACAAGAAAATTATTACAGAATGGACTTATTTACGCTTATTGAAAATAATATCTACTGTTATTATAAAAGGAAACATTGCGAGTAAAATAAAAGCATTTCAAGTATTATTATTGAATTCGAAAATATTATTAAGTAATAAAGTAATGCAAAATATTTTCAATAGATTTGTATGGTTATTTAACCGAATTAGATACAATAATTAAATATAAAACATGCTAAAAGTAGCTATTTTATTACCATCATTAGCCCGAACGGGTCCCATTTTTGTGGCACACAAAATAGTAGAAAATTTAAAACATGAAGTAGATTTTACCGTTTTTTATTTAGATAAAATTGAACACCTGCCATTTGATTGTAAAACAGTAAAAATAAGTTTTTTTGAAAAAATAAATTTCAGAGAATTTGATGTGATACATTCACATATGATGAGACCTGATTTGTATTTAATTTATCATCAAGCAAGTTTATACACAAAAACTGTAACAACTTTTCATCAATACATATTTCAAAATTTTAAATATACACACAACGCGGTCATTTCATTTATCATTAAAAAATTATGGCTATTTAGAATATCTAAAATAAACCAAATTGTTTGTTTGAGTAAAGGAATGAAGGAATATTATAACAAGAAAAAAATTCATCCCTTCATTTCCAATATTTATAATGGCGTAAATATTCCAACAATCAATAATGAAATAGATAGAGATGATTTACAA
>CAISTO010000474.1 GCA_903888395.1 uncultured Bacteroidota bacterium
AAAACAAAAAACCCTCGCAAACTATTCGTTTACAAGGGTTTAATATTCCATTAGTGTGGTGTAGGAGGGAATCGAACCCCCGACACAAAGATTTTCAGTCTTTTGCTCTACCGACTGAGCTACTGCACCATTTTTGTGGGAGCGCAAAAGTAGTTTTTTTAGCATTTTATACAAGTTATTTTCCAAATATTTTTAAAATATATACAATATGTCTACTAAATCAATTCATTTTCAGAAACTAACAACTTAAAATATATTTTTAAATGTGATAATTATTCCAATTAAAACAAAATGTTTTTTTACTTTCGTTCGTTTCAAATAAATATTATTTATACTTGCGCTAATTCAACCATTGATTATGATATCACAAATACTTTTTGTAATTATTACAGGCATTGCCACCTATTTTTTTGTAAAAAACTTAGGTAAAATCAGGCGTAATATATTGTTAGGTAAAGACATTGACAGAAGCGATAATAAGCCAGAACGTATAAAAACCATGATGCGTGTGGCTTTTGGCCAAAGTAAAATGGGTACAAAACCATTACCCGCTTTTTTACATTTTATAGTATATGCTGGTTTTATTCTTATCAATATTGAAGTTTTAGAAATTTTAATTGATGGCATATTCGGAACTCACAGGGTACTTTCATTCTTGGGTCCTGTTTATAATTTTGCCATTGGATTTTTTGAAATATTGGCGTTTGGCGTTTTGGTAGCTTGTGTTATATTTTTATGCAGGCGATTTGTGATAAAAATTGGCCGTTTTCAAAGTCCAGAATTAAAAGGTTTTCCCAATAAAGATGCTGCCATTATATTGGCAATAGAAATAGTTTTAATGGGCGCATTGCTTAAAATGAATGCAGCAGATCAACTATTGCAAAGCAAACATTTGGAACATTATATTACAGCCGGCTCCTTCCCTATTAGTTCTTGGTTATTTGTTCCAATGTACCAAAATTTTTCAACTGAAGCATTAATTGGAATCGAACGAATTACTTGGTGGTTTCACATTTTAGGAATTTTTGCTTTTATGAATTACCTTCCTTTTAGCAAGCATTTTCATGTGATATTGGCTTTCCCTAATACTTATTATTCTAATTTAAAAGCAAAAGGTAATTTAAACAACATGGAATCGGTTACGCAAGAAGTAAAATTAATGCTTGACCCAAGTGCTACTGTGCCTGAAGGTTACGAAGCTCCCATGAGTTTTGGGGTAAAAGATGTAACTGATTTAACATGGAAAAACCTAATGGATGCATACAGTTGTACTGAATGTGGCAGGTGTACCAGCAGCTGCCCGCAGAACCAAACAGGAAAACTACTTTCGCCACGAAAAATTATGATGGATACGCGCGATAGATTAGAGGAAGTGGGAAAAAATATAGATGCAAATAAAGGCACATTTGTAGCCGATGACAAAAACTTACACAGTTATATCAGCGAAGCTGAATTATGGGCTTGCAATACTTGCAATGCATGTGTTGAAGCTTGTCCAATAAACATTAATCCAATGGAAATAATAGTGGAAATGCGCAGGTTTAAAGTAATGGAAGAAACAAAAGCACCCGCATCATTGAACAGCATGTTTAACAACCTTGAAAATAACCAAGCACCTTGGCAATTCAGTCCAATGGACAGGGCAAACTGGACGCAAGAGTAGATTGGGAAATGAGCGTTGGG
>CAISTO010000475.1 GCA_903888395.1 uncultured Bacteroidota bacterium
CTATTTTAAGCCTCAAATTTGGCCTATCTTTTAAAATTGATATAAGGATACCAACTAAAATTTTAGGGCTTATTTTCGGCCTCTAATTGATTAATAATTTTATCAATTATTAGGATCAATTTAGGGAGCTCCTTTTTTGTTGTTTGGATCATGTTTTTTATTTTGCTAGATATTCGGCCCAATTTTGTTGTATCTGTTTTTTATAGGCCCTAAATAACTTTATTGCCATTGTTTTCGAATAGCCTTGATATGTTTTTTTTACATATTGCTGGTTGATAATATCACTAATCAAAATAGATCCATCTGGTAATTTAGTGCATAACATAAAATAAAAGTTTGGTTAATATAAAAGGCCCAAATAAATGGGCCAATTATTTCGGCTAATATCAAGCCTCCTCAGTTAACCTAATCGTTTTTCATTATTGGCATAAGTATCCCGTATCCTTCCATACTGTTATGCGTTACTTTTATAGCCTTATTTTTGCCATAAAAGGTATAAATAAAATCACCTACTGGTTGATTGAATACCTCGCAAAGATCATGTAAAAAAGAAGGGTTAAAACTAATTTTATCTAAGGCCTCTGTTGGTTTGTCGGTATCTGGTAATACTTGTTCGCAATCCGGATACCTTCCGACCTCCTGAGTAAATTGCTCCAATGTTAAAATATCAATAATACCTAATTTGCCTTTTTTATCGAAGGCCTCAAGGTAGTTGTCTTTGATATTGTAATATAGGGCCTTATAAAAATTACCCTTTTTCCATGACTCCGCCTTGAAATAAAACTCAGAAGGAGATCCAACTGGTAAAGATCCAAACATTTCGGAAATAGGCAATTTTACAAGTTTATGGGCGTCGGTTGCATAGACGAACCCGTTTTTTACTTGAATGTACTCGAATGCAGGGCGGAAATTGTTTTTTGATCCCGCTACTAAATGTAATTTTTTCATTTGTTGTGTTTTTTGTTTGTTTATAAAAGTTGTTAATTAAATATGAAAATCTATTTCATCAAATTGACTAAAATCCTGGAAAGTTTCTACAATATACTCCGCCATTGTTGGTACTAACTCGCAAAGATCTTTGACCTCAAACCAGTTGAAGGTTTCTAAATTGCCGTAACCGTTAAATCTTACCCAATTATGAGAGTAATTGTAGTCACCATAAAATATAGCCCTTGCAACTGCATCAACATTAGTACCGAATGCCATTTCTAAAAATTCTGGATCATTTGAGTAAATTGTACTGTCCATGGCATTTATTGACTCGCAATACTCGTTATTTAACTGTATCAACTCCTCATCATTAAATCCTTTTATTAGATCAATTACCTGGTTAGTTAACTGCTCTAATGTGATTGTTTGTGTTTGTGTGGTTTCCATTGTTATTTATTTTTAATTGTTTGGTAAATTGTTTTGATTGTTACATAGGTAAAGATTGATCCAATAAATAAAAGGATCAATTCGGCCAGGCTTATTACTTGCATTGCTCAGGTATTAAAAGGTTAATCAATAACCTAGCAACCGATCCAATGAAATAAGCTACTAAGCAAGTAAATAAGACTGGTAAAATCGTTTCTGTTAAATAGTACATAAAATAAAGGTTTGTTTTGTATGTCGTTATTGACGATATAAAGATAAGGTAAAATATGAAACAAAGTAAAAGAATGTTAAAATATTAGTTAACAAAGTGTTAAAATATTAATGTGTACAAAGTACACTAAGGTATTCGGCCATGATTTGGATATATATCTTATTAGTACATGATATAGTACTATATAGACTTATTCAATATATAATATAGGATATAATATATAATATATGATATATTATATAATGTAGGGATACAATAATGAATATAATGTATGAAAGTATTTTAGGTAGATTGTTAGTTTATGCGAGAAAGTCAGTAAACAATCAATAAAGTAAAAATACATATTTTTGCCCTTGACAATATGGCAATATCGTTAGTAAGTGTTTTAAGCCTATTTTAGCGTAGGTAGGTAGCAAGGTAGGTAGGTAGTCGGTTTGAAAAAGATAGGCTCTCTATGATCCTGCGAAGTGGCTTTAATTGGTATTTTTGGGGTGGTATACCCCATACCCTTTTTATTCGTGCGAAAAAATTCGTAGATCCCTTGTGCCCTCCAATATTCTGATACAAAACAATCTTTTTATGTTTTTTCACTATTCAATTTTTTTTATTTTCCATATAACCCATTATAATTTATTATAATATGAA
>CAISTO010000476.1 GCA_903888395.1 uncultured Bacteroidota bacterium
TCTACGTATATGTATTTATAAATTGAATCTCGTAATGAATCTCTTTTTAAATTATTTACAGCTAATAATTTTACTAATTTTAAACCTGGAGAAGTAAATGTATAAGTAATGTTGTTATAATATTTAGCTGTATCAATATAACCAGCCTGACGATAATAGCCCGGTTGTAAAGGATTTTCGCCTGGGAAATCCCAGAAAACCCTGCTTTGGAAACTTGATGTATTGATTAAAGTTGCTGGGCTATTGATCCAAACGGTATCGGGTGCATAAAAATTAGCAATGGGTGGCTGAGGTGGACCAGAATTAGCATAACCAAATTCTAATTTAATTGTTGCAGCAGGTGCGGGGCAAAGTGCGGTACCAAAACCACCCCAATTTGAATTTGTACCTGCGGTTGCAAGACCTGGTCTTAGAATACCCGTTGCACTAGTATATGTGCATTGGCATACATTTGTAGAGGCTATAGGAAAGGTCGCTAATCCAAACTCAATACCTATGCCACAAGTACCTATGTACCAATAATTAACTCCGTCAAACCAACTTTGAAATGCTGGAGTTAGTGTGCTTGTCCTTAAAGTATTGGCTATGTTTTGGACCAATGTTGCATTAGTAACCGTGTAAGTGGTTGTACCATCTGTAAAATTTATTCTCGAATAATCGGTTCGAGTCAAAGTTAGCCTGTAAGCTTCAAAATCTGCAATATTGGCTGCTGTAGCAACTCCAGACATGGATAAATTTAATGTGTTATAGACAAACTGAGCCTTGCTGTTAATATAAAACAAGGACAAAACCAATAATAATAATATTGGCTTAAAAAGATAATTTGTAAATTTAGTTTTCATTATTTATTTAGTTTAATTATTTTATTTGTTTTTGTAGAATGCAATACGCTTTTACATTTTATTTGGTTGGTAAATAAAATAAAATAAATCATAATTTCAAGTAATTTTTTATTTGTACATTATTTTTTTATAAAAAGTGAGTATTGAAAGCAGTTTTGTCCTGTTAAAATAGAACAATTATAAATAATCGAATTTGTAAAAATTTAAATAGTTTATAAAGGTTTTTGAATATTGTTGTCAAACATAGAAAAGTAAAAAAAGGTATTTAGAAAAGAGTATTAAACATTAGTAAGAGTAATTTATTAGTCTAAATTTTTATAAAAATAATTTATAAAAGTTTGTAAGTAAAATATATCAATTACAACTGTTTAAGAGGAGTTAAATTTTATTTTTCTTCCGTTGGCTAAAGCCAACGGCAATGGATTTTGTTTCAGAACAATCGCAACTATTGCCGTTTGGCTTTAGCCAACGGATATGAATGCAATGGTTTTTTGCAGAATTATTGTGATTTTATTCAACTCCTTCAGAGTTGTAAATTAAACAGTTTCATATACCCTGCATTTCATGCAGGGTTATTCAAATTAAACTCCTTCGGAGTTTTTTTGAAATATAATTTAGTTCAATTGTTTTCATATACAATTCTGTGCCAATAGCTATCGCTTAGTCGTTAAATTAAGAAACAACAAACTAAA
>CAISTO010000477.1 GCA_903888395.1 uncultured Bacteroidota bacterium
GGTAAGGATAAAAAAGACGATGCAGACCAAGATGGAATTTGCGAGTTATATAAAATGCGCCCTGGTATTTATACCATTAGAATAGAAGCGGAAGGATACCAAACCCAAACTTTAACTGCCACCATTGAACAAGGCAAAATAACGGAATTAGAAATTAGTTTAAATAAAAGTTAATCAAACAAAAAAAAATCCTCTTAAGCAGTGTAGCTTGAGGGGATTTTTTTTGTGTTAAATCATTGGTATTATTCTATATTTGCCATCTGATGATACCATTTTCAAACCGTTACAATTTGTAACGGTTTCATTTCCTTCTGCAAGCATTCGTTTTTTTAAAACTCTCCAATATACTTGTGGATTAATACTTTCTGTCAAAATTTCAATAATATCAACTATCGAAAAATACCAATTTCTTCCTCATTATTCCATGAAGAACGTATTTTTTTATTATCAAATAATTTTATTTCTTTCATTTATTTATTCAAAAACTAAGTTGCAATCATACAATGGTCGTGTTATAAATTTAGCTATTTTTTTTTGGAGCTATTTCCCGCTATTCGCCATAGTTGCTCCATTGCATTGCGCAAGCTATTTGCGGCTATCGGGGCTAGGAATTTCTCAATGCAAAAATTTCATCCATGTGATATTCCAGAAAATTTTTATTAGGTAAAAATTTTTCTGGTGTTTTTTATTGATCTTACAATTGAATTTTATGGGGAATGTTTTTATACTACCCAACAGACATTTTCGCTGATTCCTTCCAAAGATAATTTGGTATCGGCTCATTAAGCTCCCATTTAATACTCATTGGTTTTGAACCTTCAGTTTCTCTAAAATTAGCTTCACCAATAAAAACATAACCTAAAGTATTACCATTTTCATCACTTGCTTTTTCTCTAACAAAAAGCAAGATTTTTTTATCGTTTTCTTTGTGTTTAATATAAGATAATCCTTTGCCAATATCTGGTCTTGATTTATTTTGACTTTGCCAATGGAATAAAGTTCCACTTATTGCATAATCATCATACATGGTAGTTGGAGAAAAATCTTCTGCAGACTTGATTAAATTGATGAAAAGTAATTCTGTATTCAATTCAACATTTTCAACTACGCCTTCCATACTGGTATATATTTTATCAAAATTACTTTTTCTAAAAGCAGTTAAAATTTGATCTCTAGTATAACGCGCATGTACCATAAGTGGCTGTTTGTATGGTAATTCAATATCAATTTCTTTGAAATCAACTTTATCAATTAAAATTTCTAACACCTCAATGATCTCTTTTACTAAAATTTTATTCTTGCCAATTGTTCTTATGCTTTCTTCTAATGATTCAAAAAGGCCATGCTTTTGCCAAACATCGTAATGCAGCATTAGCAACATGGTCTTTTGGTTTTCATCAAAATCATTAATTCTAATATTGAAACCTTGTTTTGCAATCTTTAAAATGAAATTGAAATAACTAGTTGAATTGGTCGACAACCATTTATTGCTTATGGCTGAATATATCTGCTTTTCATTTATACTTTCAAAATCATCAATTACTTTAGCTCTTTGGCACAATCGAGACCAACTTTCTTTTTTAGAATAAATGGTTTCAATTGGAATATTATTTAATTCAATGAAATTATTTAATGTTAATGGTAAACTAGTTTGGTGTTGAAAATTTATAATTTTAGTTATTAGTTGATTGACACCTAACTTGGTTGCTTTTCTAATGTTTTCAAGAATAGTTTCTTTTGTTTTCTTTTCTAATACAATGGAACAACCTAGTGGCAAGTGCGGAAAATCATCTTCAATTTCTTTTTGAACTGAAGTAGTTGTTTTTCCGATTAAGGCTCTGAATTTACTTTCAAAGTCATATTCAGGTCTTGAATTACCAACAAAATCAAGTACAGTCAAACAATCTTTTCCATCAGCTAGACGTAAACCTCGACCTAATTGTTGAAGAAAAACGGTTAAACTTTCAGTCGGTCTTAAAAATAAAACAGTATCAATTTCAGGAATATCAACTCCTTCATTAAAAATATCGACAACAAATAAATAATTGAATTCTTTTTTCTTGAATTGTTCTCTAATTCGTTCGCGCTCACCGGAGTTTTTAGCTGTTAAAAATTCAGCCTTTAAACCCGCTAAATTAAATTTCTCAGCCATAAAAGTAGCGTGCTCAATTGTAACACAAAAACCAATGGCTCGAACATCGTTTAAGTCATTGGTATATTTATTAAGATTGGATATTATTTCACCTACACGAATATTATTCTTAGTATAAATACTTGTCAATTCACTTGCTACATACCTTCCTTTTTCCCATTTTACATTTGTTAAATCAATACTGTCAGTAATGCCAAAATATTGAAAAGGACTTAATAACTTTTGATTTAATGCCTCAGGGAGTCTAATTTCGGCTGCGATACGATTACAGAAATCTTCCAAAATGTTTTCATTATCCATTCTTTCAGGTGTTGCAGTTAAACCTAAGAGTATTTTTGGTTTGAAATAATTTAAAAATGGTCGATAACTTGAAGCGGGTCCATGATGAGCTTCATCTAAAATGATAAAATCAAAATAATCTGGTGAGAGTTTTAAATCATTCAATCTATTGTTTAATGTTTGAACTGAAACAAAAAGATATTCATTCGATCTTGGTTCAATTCCATCAACCCATAAATCACCAAAATTATTGTCTTTTAAAACACCTTGAAAAGTTGCTTTTGCTTGTTGTAAAATTTCTTTTCTATGAGCAACAAAAAGTAGTTTGGATGATTTATTATTACTTCTGAAATTCTTATAATCAAATGCGGAAATAACTGTTTTTCCAGTTCCTGTAGCGGCAACTAAAAGATTTCTATATCTATTATGAACTGTTCTTTCAACCTCTAATTTTTCAAGTATTTCATTTTGATAGTGAAAAGGTTTAATATCGAAATACGAGGCAGAAAAAGTATATTCCTTTGAAAATTTTCCTTGTTTAAGGGCTTCAATTAATTTTACGGAATGGATATTTTGATTGTATAATTCAAACTCTGGATTTTGCCAATAGGCTTCAAATGTTTTCTTGAATTTATCAATGATATGACCAACTTCTTTAGTTGTTATTTTTAAATTCCATTCTAAACCATCAGTTAAAGCCGAACGAGAAAAATTGGATGAACCAATATATCCAGTATGAAATCCAGTATTTCTTTGAAACAAATAGGCTTTTGCGTGCAATGGTTCATTACCGGTATTATAGGAAACTTTTACTTCTGTGTTTTCTAAAGAAGCTAAAAATTCGACAGCTTTTGCATCCGTTGCTCCAATATACGTAGTTGTAATTACTCTTAATTTTCCACCTCTTTCTGTAAACTCTCTTAGTTCACGTTCAAGAATCCGAATTCCTTTCCATTTGATAAAAGAAACCAATAAATCAATTTTATCAGATGATAAAATTTCTTTTCTCAATTCACTTTCGAGTGTTGTTCCTGAATTCCCTCCTGTAAAAAGTTCACTGTGAATTAATCTTGTGTAAGGTGTAATTTCTTTTAGACGTAAATCCAAATCAGTAAAATGAGCATCAACTTTAGAAAAAACGGCTTTTAGTATTTTGCCTTCAGTTTCAATTAAATCATCTTCAAATTCTTCTTTTTTTAATTCTTCTTTTAAAAAATGAATGATTTTATTAGAAACGCGTATTTGATTATCTATCAAGTCTACTTCCTTTTCTCTTGGTAAATTATCTAATGCATATCGTATTACTTTTCCAATATGTTGTGATAATAATTGAGCCGCTTCCGCTTTGTCTATTGGCGTTTTCTTTATTTGAAAAGTATCTTTATCTAATTCGTTTATTTTATAGTTGATTAGTTTGGTGACTAATTCTTCATACAATCCTTGATTCATAGTTTTAAATTTATTAACTCATTTACAATTGGCAAGTCTGCATCAGCCCAATCCAAATTTAACAAATCTTTTTTATCTAAAAATTTATAAGCAGCATGTTCAGTTAGGAATATTTCTCCAGATTCATAATTAGTAATATATGGGATTAAATTTATTGCAAAAGATTCGTAAAAATGAATGTTTGGCACTAATTTTCTTTGAACTTGAATTTCTATATTCAACTCCTCTTTTATTTCCCTAATAATACACTCTATTTCATTTTCACCTAACTCTAGTTTTCCTCCAGGAAATTCCCATTTTAATGGCAAAGCCATTTTTGAACTTCTTTGAGTTACTAAAATCTTATTATCTTTTATAATAATTGCACAAATAACTGTTATAGTTTTCATGGTGTTTAATTTCAACGCAATAAAGGCATTTAAAACTATTAAAATAATTTAGATTAAAAACATTGATTCCACATATTAAACTATAATACAATATGTATTATAATTTGCAATTTTACTATTCCAAGATTATTTTAGTTTCAAGATAATTTATTTGTTCAATATGAAATAATATATCTTCATAATCTTTATAACTGCAAATGTTTTTATCTAATTTTTCTGCTAATCCAAAAACAAAATCATAAGAATCTAATACCCTTTCACCGTCTTCATCTAATTCCCAATCAAAAGTTTCTGCCCACTCAAATAAATTATCTAATATTTCTACTTTATTTTTCTCAATTATTTCAGAAATTTCCATGTGGTAAACTTATAGTTTAAGCATACCTAAAAACATAGTCTAAAAGTGAACATTTAGTAAAGAACATAGACTATAATATAAGTTATTAATTACTAGTAGAATGAAAATGAGCCATCAATGAATTTTAGCTCAATGTTGATAATTTGTTCTTTTTTAGCAGGCAGGTAAAGCATAACAATGGGCAATAAAAAAAGATTGTAAGTGAGGGCGCCTGCAATGGGATAAATATAAAAACACCCGTCAGTTAGCCAACGGAGACCATCTAAGAGGGGAATTTGCATTATCGTAAAAACAAAATCAAGCAAATCATTTAATCCTAAAAATCACAGTTCAGACATGTGCGGGAACATCTTTGCTTTTGTTACTTTGAACACGTCACAGACGTGCACTAGCTTTGAATAAAATGTTCTCGACTCCGCTCGAACTGACAAAGGATTTGTGCGGAAACAAAACCCTTCCTGTCAAGGCAGGGTAGGTGTTTTGAAAATTAGCTACCAAAACAGTTGTTGGTGCCGCTGCGCTCAAACACCAAACAACGGGCAGCGGAGTGGATTGGTGAGGATACCAACCACGGACAAAAAAGAAGAAGGAAATGAAACCGTGACGAATTGTCACGGTTTGAAAATGCTTGCACTTGATGGAAAAATGAGAATGACCGATGTAGCCGACACCGAACAACTGTTCCGTTTAATTCAATCCATTCCTTCTCCCAAAGCAGAGCCTTTTAAACTGTGGTTGGCAAAAGTGGCTGCCGAAAGATTAGATGAAATGCAAGATCCTGAACTGAGTATTGATAGAGCATTAGCGCAGTATTTGAATTTAGGTTATTCTGAAAACTGGATCAACCAACGATTAAAAAGTATTGAAATTCGCAAAGAACTGACCGATGAATGGAAAAAAAGAGGATTAAAGGAAGGTATTCATTTTGCAACACTTACCGATATTATTACTAAAGCATGGAGCGACAAAACCACTAAAGAATATAAAATATTTAAGGGCTTAAAAAAAGAGAATCTGAGGGATAATATGACCAATACAGAGCTAATTTTAAGTATGTTGGCAGAAGCATCTACCAAAGATATATCTGCAGCTATTGAACCCGAAAATTTTGAAGCAAGCAAAAAAGTAGCCAAACAAGGCGGCAATGTTGCAAAAGTTGCCTTGAAAGAACTAGAAGCAAGAACCGGAAAAAAAGTGGTAAGCGCATTAAATGCTAAAAACACTTTACCTCCAAAACAAATTGAATCCAAAACAAATAAACCGAAGAAGTAAAAATAATGGAGCCGCTGATATAAAACACCAAACAACGGGCAGAGGAGTGGATTGGTGAGGACACCAACCACACACAAATGCATGTATGTGGCGAGCGTTGGACCGACAATAAAGCGGGCCGTGCATCAAGCCTCGCGGGAGGGTAGTTTTTTATTGTCTAGCTTTTTTGCATACTTTTTCAGCAATGGAAAAAGTATGAAGTAAAAAAAGAAGGATGCTAAACTAAAACAACGAATTTGATTTAGACTATGTGCGGGAACAAAACCCTTCCTAAAAAGGAAGGGCAGGTGTTTTGAAAATTAGCTACCAAAACAGTTGTTGGTGCCGCTGCGCTCAAACACCAAACAACGGGCAACTGAGTGGATTGGTGAGGACACCACGGACAATGGCATAAAACTTTTGTTACTTTGAACACGTCACAGACGTGCACTAGCTTTGCCAGCGTTGGCCATGAGCGTGGAAGCTCCTTTTTGTCTTGATTTTTTGTTTCTTTTTCATCTAAGGAAAAAGAAAGAAGAAAATAAAGAGGTTGTTTAACCAATAAAACGAATTTGATTCATACATTGTGCGGTAATAAAACCCTTCCTATCAAGGAATGACAGGTTAGGTGTTTTTTTTATTCAAACAAAAGGAAAATATTTAAATATATTTGTTGCTCTTTTTTAAATAATTTTTTTAATAAAAACATGGAAATACCCAATATTTTTAAACAAGATACAATAAACGATTTAATTAGTAGAATAGAAAAACTAACTCCACAAACAAAACCCATTTGGGGAACCATGGACGTTGCAAAAATGTTAGCACATATAAACATTACTTACGATTTAAATGAAGGTAGATTAGTAAGTAAAACTCCGTTTATCATGAAATTGATTTTAAAAGCATTTGTAAAACCAACAGTTGTAAACGATGAGCCATACAAGCATAATTCACGCACTGCACCTGTTTTTTTAATTACAGATGAAAAAGATTTTGAATCAGAAAAAACTAAATTAATTGCTAATTTAAAAACGGTTCAAGCAAAAGGGGAAGCTCATTTTGAAGGTAAAGAAAGTAATTCATTTGGAAAGCTAACATCCAAAGAATGGAATAATTTATTCTACAAACATTTGGATCATCATTTTAACCAGTTTGGAGTTTAATTAAATTATTTTTTTGTTGCTAAAATGCAACCTTTATGACTGAAGTTTTTGCCACATTTGTTGATGTAATTTTGCCTTTATACGTTCCCAAGCTATTTACTTACCGAGTAGCTGATAATTTCGTGGAACAAATAAAATTAGGCAAACGAGTGTCGGTGCAGTTTGGTAAAAGTAAAGTTTATGCCGCCATCATTGCAAAAGTACACAATACGCCTCCCAAAGATTATGAAGCCAAATACTTACTTTCGATATTAGACGATGAGCCAATTATAAACATTGAACAGCTCCAATTTTGGCAATGGATCAGTGATTATTATTTGTGTAACATGGGCGATGTAATGCAAGCCGCTTTACCAGCCATGTTAAAGTTACAAAGCGCCAGTAAAGTAATTGCCAATCCTGATTTTGA
>CAISTO010000478.1 GCA_903888395.1 uncultured Bacteroidota bacterium
ATTTTACTCGTTACGCATTTTTATATGAAAACGACCAAGATAATTTTGGTAAAGAAAAACGCATGTCACCAGAGCAAACTTTATTATTTGAATACAGTGATTGCGATGACAGGGCTTCATTATTTTTTTATTTGGTAAAAGAAATTTATAACCTACCAATGATAGCAGTTTTGTATCCTACACACATCACTATTGCGGTGCAATTTGAAAAACCTGAAGGTAAACCAATAGAATTTAATGGAAGAAAATATTCAATTTGTGATCCAACTCCTCAGAAAGATGATTTGTTAATTGGACAAGTATCTACTGAATTAGCTAAAACAGCTTTTCAAGTAGTTTATGAATACATTCCTGCAATAAAATAATCAATATTATTTAGTACCAAATACTCTTTTCAAAATATCCGTAACTTGGTGCATTGGATCTTGACGAATCAATTTTTCTTCTTGTTCCAATTTTAAAAATAAACCATCTAAGGCCTTTTGAGTGGTATAAGTGGCCAATGAATTTTGCTTTACTACAGGAAATAACATGCCATTTAATGAAGCTAAATTATATCCATCTATTAAAGTTTGATAGGCCTTTTCTGCCGAATAACCCATCACTAATGGTTTGCTCAAAGAAGTTTTTATTTTAGGAGCAAAGGCATTCGTTAATTGGGTATAAGTTCCATTTTTTAAAAATGTAGTTGCTGCATTTGGTTGTCCTTTTAATATATTGAAACCATCTTGAATACTCATATTGGTAATGGCATTTACAAATATCGATTTAGCCTGTGGAGCGGCATCTTCTGCAGCTTTATTGATAGCCAAAATTGCATCATTCAATAATTTTTGTCCACCGGGAATTTTCGAAATATTATTAATTATTGGTTGAGCTTCTGGTGGTAATGCTAATTTTACTAATTCATTTCCCAAATAACCATTTACTTTACTTAATGAAAAAACTGAACTGTCAATTCCAACATTTAACGCATTTTTCAATCCTTTAATTACCTCCTCATTTGACAACGGAATATTGGTAGGAATGTTAGTAGGTATTTTTATTCCTTGTTGCTTTGCTACTTCGTTTAAAACATCGCACGATGATAAGCCTATTAATCCTGTGATGAGGCTTGTAATGATTATTAATTTCTTCATTGGCTGCAATTTTAGTAAATTGTTTTCACAAAAAATTGGAATTTATCAATGCATTTATATATTGCAAACATATAAAAACTAAAAAATCAATTTTAAAAACTATGAGTAATTCATCTACCGGACATCCAAAAGGATTGTATTTGCTATTTATTACAGAAATGTTTGAGCGTTTCAGTTACTATGGAATGAGAGCAATTTTTATTTTATTTTTAACTAAAGCTCTTTTGTTCGACAAAGCGCTTAGCTCTGATATTTACGGAAGCTATACAGGCCTTGTATATTTAACTCCACTTTTGGGTGGTTACATGGCTGATAGGTATTGGGGAAATAGAAAATCAATTGTTATTGGTGGAATCATGATGGCCATTGGTCAATTCTGTATGTTTTTAAGCGGTTCTTTTTATACTCAAGTAGAATTTGCAACGGTATTAATGGTTGGTGGATTAGGAATGTTAATTTTTGGAAATGGCTTTTTTAAACCAAATATTTCAACAATGGTTGGTCAACTTTATGTAAAAGGCGATAAAAGAATTGACTCAGCATTTACCATATTTTATATGGGAATAAATTTAGGCGCATTTTTATCACCATTAATTTGCGGTGGATTAGGAAATACTGGTGATCCAGCTGATTTTAAATGGGGCTTTTTAGCCGCTTCAATTGGAATGATGGTAAGTACTTTAATATTTGTTTGGTTAAAAAGTCATTACTTAGTTAGTCCAGAAGGAAAAGCAATTGGCGACAAACCAAATGTAAGCAGAGATATTGATGTTACAGCTAGTGCTGAAGAAGTGAAATCAGATTTTACCCAAAAACAAGTACTAACATGGTTAGGAATTGAAATAGGTTTATTTGCATTGTTTTATTTATTAGGTCAAGGTGTAATTGGCTCATTTATATTCTCTCTTTCTATAGCAGCTCCTGGTTTTATTATATCTGATAAAAGCTTAACAAAAGTTGAAAAAGAACGCATTTGGGTAATATATATTGTTGCATTTTTCGTAATATTTTTCTGGGCAGCTTTTGAGCAAGCTGGTGCTTCACTTACTTTCTTTGCCGATGAGCAAACCAATAGAGAAGTTGGTTTAATGCTTTCAAAAAGTACACTAACCATTATTTATTCAGTTATTATTTTCTTACTTGGATTTTTAGGATTTAAAGTTTTTACCAAAATGATGAACGAACAAAAAGGAGTTAGAGAATTAATTCTAATAATAATTGCTGCTGCAATTGGTTCATTGGTATATTTAATTAGCGGAATTGCTCCTGAAGGAATGAATATTCAATCAATTCCTGCGAGTGCTTTTCAATCGGTAAATGCAATTGCTATTGTAATTTTTGCACCAATTTTCTCCATATTATGGACAGCTTTAGGCAATAAAGGAATGGAGCCTGCTTCTCCTTATAAACAATCAATTGGTTTGTTATTATTAGCTGCTGGTTATGCAGTAATTGCCATTGGTGTAAAAGGAATTGAGCCTTCGGCAAAAGTAAATATGATGTGGTTATTGAGCCTTTATTTAATCCATACTTTTGGCGAATTATGTCTTTCGCCAATTGGTTTATCTATGGTAAATAAATTAGCACCAGTAAAATTTGCTTCATTATTAATGGGTGTTTGGTTTTTATCGACTGCTTCTGCTAATAAATTTGCAGGAACTTTAAGTTCATATTATCCTGAAACCATGCTTTCGGTGGCTGCTGTTCAAAACGAACAAACCATGAAGAATATAGTTGTTTGTGAAAAATTAGATAAAAAAGAAACCATTAACGGAGCTGATTTTATAAGTATTGATTTAATAAATTTAGAATCAATAAAAGACAAAACAGTAAAAGCGGAAGTTGTAAAAAATATTTTTGCAAACTCAGTAATTAAAGAAAAATCATTTATAGGTTATAAAATAAATAGCTTGTACACTTTCTTTATGTTATTTGTATTTATGGCAGGATTTGCAGCAGTAATTTTATTCTTTTTAAGTAAAAAATTATTAACCATGATGCATGG
>CAISTO010000479.1 GCA_903888395.1 uncultured Bacteroidota bacterium
AGTCAGGTTTAACAATTCCGTTTTTCTTTTCTTATGGTAATACTTTAATCCGACCATTGTATAATCCGCTTAATTTAGATACTAAATTACAAAAAGAGTTAACTCAAACAACCAATCAGGAACGGAAAGATTATATTTCAAGGGCCTCAGATGATATTACAACACAGCGCGCTTTGAACTTTACCAATGTTAGAAAAAATATAGTTGGCGGAAAAAAAATGTATCCTTGGAGTGTAGAAAATTTATCAGCAACTTTTTCATTCAATGAAACCTATAGAAGAAACCAGCAGTATGCAAGTTATATGCTTCAAATTTATCAATCTGTTTTAGCCTATAATTATACATTTACCAATAAACCAATTGAGCCTTTTGCTAAGCTTATAAAATCGAAACATTTGGCTTTGATAAAAGACATTAACTTTAATTATTTGCCATCAAGTTGGGGTTTAAGATTTCAATTAGATAGGCGTTATGGAGAAACGATCAATAGAACCAATGATAATACTGGTGGTTCAGTTTTTATTCCTGCCTATTACGATAAACTTTATACCATGAAAAGAACCTACGATTTGGGTTGGAACTTAACTAAAAGTATAAAGCTAGATTATAATGCAATTGCAGATGCTAGGATTGACGAACCAAATGGTAGAATTGATGAATCGACTCAGGATAAACGCGATACTATAAGTAATAATTTACTAAAAGGAGGAAGACTTACACAGTTTAACCAAACCATTAGGGGAACCTATACTATTCCAATTAACAAATTACCACTTCTAGATTTTATCAATCAATCAACCTATAGTTATTCTGTAAATTACCAATGGAAGCAAGCGCCACCTGCTGCAGATAGTTTAGGAAATACTATTCAAAATTCTCGTCAGCAACAAATAAATATTGGTGCTAATTTAATCACATTATATAATAAAGTAAAGTTTTTAAAAGATATAAATACTCCAACTACTGCTAAAAAAAGTATTCCAAGACCAAAACAGCCAACTGGGCCAAAAGGTAAAAATGGAAAAGCTTTGCAGCCTGAAGAAGATCAAGAAAAAGAAGCAAGAGAAATTCCCATTTTGGCCAAAACTTTTTTCAAAATGTTAATGGGAGTTAAGAATGTAACGGGTGCATATAGTTTAACCGAAGGAACAATGTTGCCAGGCTTTAAACCAAAACCCGATATTTTAGGTAATAATTCTGATTTATCAGCTCCAGGTTATGGTTTTATTTTAGGAGATCAAAATCCTAGTTTCAGGTATGATGCCGCAAAAAATGGTTGGTTAGCCAATGATTCTAGAATGAATAATGCCTTTGCTCAAAACATTCAAGAACGTATAAACGGAACAGTAACCATAGATCCAGTTGAGGATTTAAGAATTGTGTTATCATTTGAAAGATCAAATCAAAGGAATATCACTTCTATTTTTAGGTATAATGATTTAGATAGTTCTTTCAAAGATTTTGGTTTTCAAGAAAGTGGTACATTTAGTACCAGCTATGGAACTTGGAATACTGCTTTTTCTCCCGAAAATAGTGATGGAATTTCTCAAGTTTTTAGACAATTTGAACAAAATAGAAAAGAAATATCTGAACGTTTAGCTATTGAAAAATTTGGTTCTACTCAAGGCCTAGCACGCGATACTTTTGGATATGTTGTTGGTTATAGTAAAACAAGTCAAGATGTATTGATTCCAGCATTTTTAGCTGCCTACAGCGGAACTAATGTAAATGCTGTTGATTTGTCACCGTTCCCTAAATTACCTATTCCAAATTGGTCTGTAAATTATAATGGTTTATCAAAACTTAAATTTGTTAAAAATTGGGCATCAAATATTGCCTTAAGTCATCGCTATTCGTCTACTTATACCGTTGGAAATTTTTTAACCCCTTCAGCTATTAATAGAGATACTGCCGCTGGTGTTACTGATTTTCTTTCACAATTTATTATAAGAACCGTAAGTATTACAGAACGTTTTGCTCCTTTATTTGGAGTGGAAGTAACCTTGGTAAATAATGTAACAGCATCGGTAAAATATAATAAAGATAGAACTGTAAATTTGGCCTTGGGTAATCGCCAGTTAAATGAACAATTAGGCGAAGAATTTACTTTTGGAATGGGTTACAGAACAAAAAAACTGAAAATACCTATTGGTAAAACACGTCAATTAGTGTTAGACAATGATATCAATTTTAGGCTTGATTTTTCTTACAGGGAAAACGTTACTAAAGTTAGAAACATAGATGTTGAAACCAATATTCCAGTTCTTGGTCAAACAATTTATAGTTTTAGACCAAGTGTAGAATACCAAATAAATACCAAGCTTATGCTGCGTATTTTCTATGACAGACGCCAAACAAATCCTTTAACATCGAACCAATACCCAACTGTTATATCTAGTGGTGGGTTTAGTTTAAGGTACACCATCCAATAAAATTATTCACCTGACTATTAATTACATGTATATACATGTAAAATAGTTCTTGCATATTGTATGTATATACATGTAATTTGCATCAGCATTTGAATCAATGGGATTAGAAGAAGAAATAAAGCAAAAAGAGTTTAAAAATAAACAGCAAAGAGCTTTTTTAAATTTGATTTTTACTGCTGGACATTTAAGTTTAGCACAAACCCGTTTCTTTAAACCCTATCAATTAAGCGCGCAGCAATACAATGTATTGAGAATATTAAGAGGCCAAAATGGAAATCCTGTTACCATAGGATTGATTCAAGAAAGAATGTTAGATATTCAATCAAATGCTTCAAGATTAATAGATAAATTAGAAGAAAAAAAATTAGTTCTGCGAATTGTTTGTCCAAAAGATAAACGCCAAATGGACATTACAATTACACAGGATGGTTTGGAAATTTTAAAGGAATTAGATGACAAACTTGACAGTAATGAAAATCGAATCTTATTAACAGATGAAGAGGCAGATTTGTTAAACGACTTGCTAAATAAAATAAGAGAAAAAAATAATAAGCAATAGTCAAAACTTGTTATGCTTGGTTTGAAGCAAAATAAATAAAATAGATAAATTTAAAATAAAAAATAACAATTTAAACAAACAAAAAAACAAACATGAAAAAGTTAATCATCGCTGCAGTAGCAGTATTATCATTAGTTGCAGTAGCATTTAAGCCAGCAACAAAAAACGCAACTTCTTACAAAGTAAATGCGGAGCAATCAAGCTTTAATTGGGTAGCTAAAAAAGTAACGGGCGAACATAAGGGTTTAATAAAATTTGCTACTGGTTCAATTGAAACTGACGGAAAAAATTTAACAGGTGGCAATTTTGATATTGACATGACAAGCATTACTTGTACAGATTTAACTGGCGAATGGAATGAAAAATTGATAGGTCATTTAAACTCTCCAGATTTTTTTAGCGTTGATAATTTCAAAACGGCTAATTTGAAAATTAAATCTGCAAATGAAATTAAAGGTGTTAAAGCTGGCGCTGATAACTACAATGTAGTAGCTGATTTAACAATCAAAGGAATTACTAAAGAAATTTCTTTTCCTGCTTTTGTAGTCATTAAAAAAACGGGTGAAGTAGTAGCAAACGCTAGTTTTGATATTGACAGAACTGCTTATGATATTAAGTATGGTTCTAAAAGCTTCTTCGAGGGAATTGGCGACAAAGCTATTGATGACAAATTCAATGTAAAAGTTAGAATTGTAGCTACAAAATAATATAATTTGTTTTGCAATTAAAGCTCGCATCAGTAATGATGTGAGCTTTTTTATTTATAAAAAGTAGTGATTTTGTAATAAAAAACAGTATTTTTAATTTGTAAATAAATTATTGTTTATTTGGTGAAATTTTAAAATCAATTATTCCATGTTCAATAAACAATCAATATTTTTAATATTTACAGTACTCTTTACTTTAAGTAATAAAATAAATGCACAACATTCATGTGCCAATTCAAAAATAAAATCAAGTATTACCAACTTAAGTAAAGCCAATGCTACCAACGAGCAAATGGATTTTATGGAAAAATATGATGTAATTTTCCATGATTTGAATTTAAATGTAGAACGAACTTCAACATATATTTCAGGAAGTGTAAAAACAGTGGCCAAATCCAAAATTTCTGCACTTGATACTTTCATGTTTCAATTGCATGCAAACTTAACTGTTGATTCAGTTTTTGGCTATAAAAATCAAAAATTATCAGTAATCAGACAAGGCGATATTGCATTGGTTTTATTAGATTCAGTTTATACTTTTAATCAATTTATTCAAGTTCAAATTTATTATCACGGCACACCGCCAAGTGCCGCAAGTGCAGCCATAGGAAACGGATTTAGTAATAAAGCATCACCAACTTATTCTAATCAAATAACGTGGAGTTTAAGTCAGCCATACAGTGCTTACGAATGGTGGCCTTGTAAGCAATCATTACAAGATAAAATTGATTCAGTTTTTATTGCAGTTACCACCGATACTTCTAATAAAGTTGGTTCAAATGGATTGCTAAAAAGCATTACGCCAATGGGAAATGGAAAACACAAATTTAATTGGGAAACGCGTTATAAAATGGACTATTATTTGGTAATGGTAACAGTGGGTCAATACAAAGAATATTTGCAATATGCCAAACCAAAACAACTAGCTGATAGCATTTTGATTCAACATTATATTTACAATAATCCATTGGCTTATTCAAACAATGCCACAAGCATAAACGCTACAAAATCAATGGTTGAATTGTTTTCTGATTTGTATGGTTTATATCCTTTTTATAAAGAAAAATACGGACATGTGATGGCACCTTTTTCGGGTGGAATGGAACACCAAACTATGACCAGTTTAGGCATATTTAATTTTGGTATTGTAGCCCACGAATTAGCACATCAATGGTTTGGCGACAATGTAACTTGTGCCACTTGGAAAGACATTTGGTTGAACGAAAGTTTTGCTACTTACTCAGAATACATTGCTGCCAAATACTTAACATCTGCAAGTAATACAGCTACAGTTTTAACAAATATGCATAATACTGCAAAAAAAATTGATGGCTCAGTTTATTTTACCGATACCACCAATGTGTCAAGAATTTTTTCGAGTGAAATAACCTACAACAAAGGAGGTTCAGCTGTTAGAGTTTTACATTATTTATTAGGCGATAGTTTGTTTTTTAGGGTTTGTAAAACGTATCAAGTTCAGTTTGCCAATGGCAATGCAACCACCAATGATTTAAGGCTTTTGGTAAATAGTTTATCAGGTAAAAATTATGACTACTTTTTTAATCAATGGATTTATGGATTGGGTTACCCCAATTATGCTTTAAAATGGAATCAAATAGGTAATCAGTTATTCATTAATATTGACCAGAGTAATTTGAAATCTGCTAATAATTTGTTTCAGTTGTCATTGCCAATTGTTGTAAAAACTGCCAATGGTGATACCACCATTTATGTGCAACAAGGTGATGCAAAAAATAGTTATCAATTTAGTTTTACCAATCCAATTATATCCATTGCTTTAGATCCTGAAAACTGGATTTTAAAATCGTCAACTGTTACTAAAGATGCAAGTATTGGCAATGAAGAGCACCTATTTTCAAAAGAAAATATAATAGTTTATCCGAATCCAACAAACGGAAATGTGATGGTGAATACCAATAAAAACGAGACAGTAACAATATCTGTATACAACATGCAGGGAAAATTATGCCTAACAAAAGAATCGTTTAAAAGTGGAGTTTTGGAAACAAGTATTTTGCAAAAAGGAATTTATTTGTTGGTCATCAAAACCAATGAAGGATTGGTTTATAATGAGAAATTGGTTTTGAATTGATAGAATGATACGACAATTTTGAGTGGTTTTTTGTGTTTTTATTCTAAAATCAATCATTTACATTTGAATTTTAAATTATGCAATTAGAAGATAGAAATAAAATAATTGAGCCAATTAAGAATTTGCTTTTAAAAAGTAACATTACTAAAGCTGCTTTATTTGGTTCATTTGCTCGAAATGAAGATGACTATAATGACATAGATATTTTGATTGAAACCAATAATCACACGTTCTTCGATTTGTTAAAACTAGAAACCGAATTAGGTAAATTATTAAATATTAAAGTTGATTTGGTAGAATACAATGCTTTGAAAAATTCAATGAAAGAAAGTGTAATCAAGGATTCTATTGTAATTATATGAGCAAAAGAAGTGACCAAGTTTATATTCAAGATATTGCTGAAAGTATAGATGCAATTTTGAATTATGTAGGAGAAACTACAGAATATGAATATTGTACAAACATGATGATGCAAGATGCCGTTAACAGAAGATTTGAAATAATTGGGGAAGCGGCAAAAAATATTACCGAAGTTTATAAAAATGAACATCCCCATATTGAATGGCAGTTAATAAAAGCAATGAGAAATAAATTAGCACATGAGTATTTTGGAATATCAAATTCCACCATATACAAAACCATTATTGCTGATTTGCCTATTCTAAAAGAAAAAATAGATAAGTTGATTTTGAATTGATGAAAATTTTTTTTGTGTATTTACTGATAGTTTTTATACCAATAATTTAACTGGATTTTCCAATAAATCTTTCAATGTTTGAAGGAAAGCGGAACCAACTGCTCCATCAACTACTCGATGGTCGCAGCTTAAAGTTACCTTCATTACGGTGGCTACTTTCATTTGTCCATTTTCTACAATCACTGTTTCTTTGCTTCCGCCTACTGCTAAAATACAAGCATCAGGCGCATTAATAATGGCAGTAAATTGGTCAATTCCATACATGCCCAAATTAGAAATGGTAAAAGTGTTACCTTCAAATTCGGTTGGTTGTAATTTTTTGTTTTTAGCTTTATCAGCCAATTGTTTTACTTCTGCACTGATGTGTGAAAGTGATTTATTATCGGCAAATTTTACAACAGGAACAATCAATCCATCTTCAATAGCAACTGCCACACCAATATGAATATGGTGGTTATATCTAATTTTATCGCCTAACCAACTTGAGTTAGCTTTAGGATTTTTACGCAATGAAGCAGCAACTGCTTTTACTATAAAATCGTTCACCGAAATTTTCACATCACCAGCAGCATTAATAGTTTTGCGGGCAGCATTTACATTATCCATCACAATTTCCATGGTTAGGAAAAAATGTGGTGCAGTAAATAAACTATCGCTTAACCTGCGAGCAATTACTTTACGCATTTGCGAAACTGGAACTTCATCGTAACTTTCAGTTCCAACAATAGCAGGAATTGAAATCATTGGCGCTGCTACTGTATTATTTGAAGTTTGAGCAGCAGGTGTAAATGTTTCAACATCACGTTTTACAATTCTTCCACCATCGCCACTGCCAGCCACCTGGTTCAATGAAATGCCTTTTTCTTCCGCTATTTTTTTAGCCAAAGGCGAAGCTTTTACTCTTCCTTCATCATGAGTATTTGTAACTTCAGCTGAAGTTTCAGCTACTGTTTCATTCGTTGCTGTTGGAGTTTCAGTTTTTGGAGCATCAGCTTTTGCAGGTGCATCGGCATTGCTTAATAAAGCAGAAATATCTTCTCCTTTTTGTCCAACTACCGCTATTAAAGCATCCACAGGAACACTTCCTCCTGCTTCAATTCCAATATGAAGTAAAGTACCTTTTACAAAATTTTCTAATTCCATGGTAGCTTTATCGGTTTCCACCTCAGCTAAAATATCTCCTGGTTTTATGTCATCGCCCACTTTTTTAAGCCATGATACAATAACACCTTCGGTCATTGTATCGCTCATTTTGGGCATGCGTATAGCTTCTGCCATTTATTTTTATATGATTATTTTATTCTGTTGCGAAAATAACATTTGCTGTGATATATACCAATGGTAAATAAATTTGTGAAAAATTATTCTGAATATATTAAAAAAACGCTACTTCAATTACATTTTTAATTAGTAGCTCAACTCTATATTTGTCAAGCAGATTGCGCAGAAAACCGCAGAAAAATCTGAGAATATCTGCGAAATTTGCGGGAAATAAATTGAACAACTTTTAAACTATACTGTTAGCAAACTACAGCCTCTCACATCACTATAATCAAGCCTTCCAAGCACTTCAAAATGATTTTTTTCATTTGTAGAAGGGATAATTTTCCCAATATCTTGTGTTTGAATAAAGCAACATGAATTAATATTTGCTAAATCTATTACATTTATAACACCACTTTTGTTTTGGTTTACAAAACTAAAAGGATCTGTATTGTCACTAATTTTTATTTTCATCCAAGGCGCACATTCAAATATTCCATCGCCATAGCTGTATGCCTGACTTAATAATTCTGTCATGCCATATTCCGAATGAATTTTATTTACTCCAAAACCATTTTGTATAATTGCATGAATTTCCGATCGAATCATTTCTTTTTTTCTACCTTTCATACCGCCAGTTTCCATGACTGTTAATTCTGGAAAATTTATTTGAAATGTTGTTGCAAAATCCAATAATCCAAAAGTTGCACCTAGTAGAATTGTTTTTTGTTTTTTTGATTTTAGTTCATTCAAAACATCAAATAATTGTGCATGATTGTGCAAATAAAAATTACTTAATGAATGTTCACTTGCTTTTATTAATTCGTCACACATCAAAATCAATGAGGAGCCATTTCGTTCC
>CAISTO010000480.1 GCA_903888395.1 uncultured Bacteroidota bacterium
ATCTAAAGAATATTTGTATTTTTTATTATAAGATATATCAAAAGCTATGCAAATTGCCATCTCAAATTCATGTCCGGTATCTTCAGTTTTTAAAGGTTTAATTTTAGCATCTTTAGTTTTTAAAGGTTTAATTTTAGCATCTTTAGTTTTAGCATCTTTAACTTTTATTTCTTTAGTTTCTTTTGTTTCTTTAGTTTCTTTTGTTTCTTTTAGGATTAAAAATGATTTAACTATTTTATCAATTAAGTTATACAAATTAATTAAAGTATTAATTATAATTTTTTGCGGTGTTTGAATTTCTAATATTTCCTGAGATTTTACATCTAATATATTTTGAATTTCTGTTAATTGATTATTGTCAATGAAATCTGAATAAATTTTAGGGTCGGTCATTAATTTATTTTAATTCAATTTAATAAGTTGATATTATTTATACTTTTAATTATAAAAATTCAAATTTTAGATTATTTTTTAGAACATTTCTTACTACCCTTTTTAGATTTTTTCTTAGATTTCTTTGAACCTTTTTTACCGCCTTTCTTAGATTTCTTTGAACCTTTTTTACCACCCTTCTTAGATTTCTTTGAACCTTTTTTATTAGATTTCTTTGAGCCTTTTTTACCACCATTTTTAGAACACGAACACCCGCCACTTGCAGAACACGAACAACCACCCTTTTTAGATTTTTTCTTAGAACCTTTCTTTGAACATTGTTTATAATTTTCAACAACTTTTGCAACACATCCACTAAATGCGTTATCAGTCATCTTATACTTTACATCATTACCTTCGACATCTTTTTCATATTCTGGCATTATGTTTACAAAATCATCTATATTAGCAACTTCTGGAATCGATAATATATTTAACGGGTTTTCATTTTTGTCGTGACCCGAATAAATTATATATTTCGCAATAGAATCTGGTTTTATTGCATCTATTCCATACGCAACACCTTTTTCGACTGGTTTCCAATCTAAACCAATAAAAGATGAATCGCCCACCTTGACAATAAAATATTCCTTCTTTTTTTCTTCCTCCATTTAAAAATTATATAATAATGATTTTTATTTTTTATGATTTTTATAAGTTTTATGATTTTTATTTATTAGTTTGAAAAATTCATTATAAATTGAAAATTCAATATAAATATATCGAAAGTTTTAAGTTTCTTAAAAAATTCAACAATGATTAAAAACCTTTTTCTAATCTTCCTAACCGTTATACCAATCGTAAAAAGCCAACAATTATATATAGTCCAAGAGCCTTGGTTTCCAACCATCTCTAATGTAAATTTCTGCCTAGTAAAAAATAATATTGATGTGCATATTCCGTTAATTAACACGGTTTTTCAAAATGTTAATATGTTTTTAACAAATAACGATGAGCGACCTTTATATTTTAATTTTTATGAAAATACCGATACTAATTGCGATTTTTTTATAAATTTAATATCAAATAGTACAATGTCGTATAATAATGCTGCAAATTGTAAAAGAACATATTTATGTGTTGGTGGAGCGTGTTATAATCAAGGGTGTAATATTACTATTAATGTATGTGCTTTACAAACCGCCGCAAGTTTTTATAATGTGCTATTACATG
>CAISTO010000481.1 GCA_903888395.1 uncultured Bacteroidota bacterium
CGAATCTAACACATTTCTTTTAGATTAAAAAAATTAACATATTAATTAATTAATTTTTTATAAAACAAAAAATACTAAAAGCAAAAATTACCTAGTAATTTATTCAAAAATGAGCGCTAACAAAAACAATAAAAACGACATTACCCCTAATATTTATTTGGTTTTAGATAACATCAGAAGCGCACAAAATGTAGGTTCATTTTTCAGAACATGCGATTCATTAGGTGTGGATAAGATTATGCTGTGTGGAATAACTTCCGTACCTCCAAATAAAGAAATATTTAAAACTGCATTAGGTGCCACAGAATCTGTAAAATGGGAGCAATTTGAAAACACGTCACAATGCATTGAATTACTCAAAGAAAAAGGATTTTCAATAATTTGTATTGAACAAACCGAAAAAAGCTTAATGTTAGATAAGTATGAATTTAATATTAATAAAAACATTTGTTTAGTGTTTGGTAATGAAATAGAAGGTGTAAGTAAAAATATAATTGAAATGGCTGATGACTGTGTTGAAATACCTCAACTTGGAACCAAACATTCTTTAAATGTATCGGTGGCAGGCGGAATTGTAATTTGGGATTTAGTAAGCAGAAAATTAAGAAGTAATGTTGAAGCTTATAATTAATAAAAAAAAATGATGCTTTTAAATTTTTAGCAATTAATATTGCAAATAAAAAATGACAAAACAAGCAATCAAAAATGGCGTGAAGTACAAATTAAAAAAACTAATCAATTTTTTTTTCAAAGGATTATTAGTTTGTCTTCCTATTTTACTTACCTATTATGTTGTTTCAAGCGTTGTGCTTTCCGTTGACAAAATTATTCCAATTAACATTCCAGGAATTGGTTTTATAGTTGTAATAGTTGGAGTTACTTTAATTGGTTGGGTGGGTTCAAGTATTATTTCAAAACCACTTTTTAACTTAATTGATGACTTTTTATCAAGTTTACCATTTATTAAAATAATTTACACCTCTGTTAAAGATTTAATGGAGGCTTTTGTTGGTGAAAAGAAAAAATTTTCAAAACCAGTAATAGTAGAATTTACAGAAGGGGTTTACAAGCCCGGTTTTATTACACAAGATGATTTGTTTGAAATAAATTTAACAGGATTAGTTGGTGTTTATTTTCCACATTCATATGCATTTAGTGGAAATTTATTTTTTATTGATAAAGCTAAAATAAAACCTTACGATGGAAATCCAACTGATTTTATGAAGTTTATCGTTAGTGGCGGAGTTACCGAAATTGGAAACTAAAAATTTCATTTATACTATTTTTGATTTTTTGAAGCTCATTCGCTACAAAAACATCTTAATCATTTCCATTACTCAAATTTTAAGCTACTATTTTCTTTCTCCATTAATTGTTATTGATAATATTTTATCAAATAGGTTTTTATTATTAATTAGCGCTACTTTTTTATCGGCAGCGGCAGGTTATATTATTAATGATTACATGGATGTTAAATTAGATATGGTTAATAAACCAAAAGCAGTAATAATTGGAAGAAGTATTAGTAGGCGTTGGGCTATTTTACTGCATGCTGGTTTCAATATTTTTGCCATTTTTTTGGCTTGGCAAATTTCTTACAGGGTTGCAGGGTTGGTTTTTACATGCTCCCTATTACTTTGGATGTACTCTCAATATTTTAAAAAAAGTTATTTGTTAGGTAATTTATTAGTTGCATTAATGACCGCTTCTACTATTTTTATACTTATTCCTTTTGATGAAAATACCAATGTTTATACATGTATGGCCTATTCACTTTTTGCTTTTTTTAGTAATTTAATTCGTGAAATAATAAAAGATACTGAAGACATGCGTGGCGATTCAAAATTTAATGCTAAAACTTTACCTATAAAATTAGGTATTCGAAAAACTAAAACCATACTAAATTATCTGCAAATTATTTTTATTGCATCTTGCATTTTTTTAGTTTATTTATTTCCAATTATTAGTTCTACCAATTATCATTATTTTATTTGGTTTTGTATATATATGTTGGCCTTGGTTATCATTCCCTCCATTTATTCTTTATATCTAATTTGGAATGCCGACACTAAAAAGCATTTTACTAAACTCAGTTTCATTTCAAAACTAATCATGATTTTTGGTGTTATAAGTATGGTATTTTGGAGAATTTTATAAGCTTAAATCATTAACAATTTTGATTCTAATCATTACAATACAAATGTTTTTAAGTTGTTTACCTTTTTTCAAATTCTATTTTTGTAACCTAATTTAAAATAAATGCCTGTATTAGTTTTCTTTCTTGGTCATTGGTACCTTTCATTATTTTCTCAAACATTTTATTTGCATCGTTATGCTGCCCATAAAATGTTTACAATGAATAAATTTTGGGAAAAATTCTTTTATCTTTTAACCTATATCACACAAGGTGCATCATACTTAACACCAAGACCTTATGCCATCATGCATAGAATGCATCATGCATATAGTGACACCGAAAAAGATCCACATTCACCACATTTTTTCAAAGAAGTGGTAACCATGATGAAATATACTTATAAAATATTTAGTGGTATACATACCAATAAATTCAAATTTGATGAAAAGTTTGACCGCAACTTTCCCGAATGGAAAACAATTGATTGGATGGCTAATACTTGGACCAGCAGACTTTTATTTGGAACTGGGTATGTTTTGTTTTATATAAATTTTGCTACCAATCCATGGATGTATTTATTGTTACCAATACATTTTTTAATGAGTCCCGTTCATGGTGCTATCGTAAATTGGGCCGGACATAAATATGGTTACAGAAACTTTAATGAAAACGATTATTCTAAAAACACATTAGTTTTTGACTTTTTAATGCTCGGTGAATTATTTCAAAACAATCATCATCACGCAGGATCAAGAGCAAATTTTGCTGCAAAATGGTGGGAAATAGATCCGATTTATCCCGTAATTATTTTATTAGATAAAGTGAAAATTATTAGTTTAGTTAGGAATAAATAGAAGAATTAGGCTTTTGAAACCATCTTTTCATTGACTAATTTTAAAATAATTTCTAATTGTTGTTGGTGATTAATATTACTATTATCCAATTCAATGGCATCGTTTGCTTTCATTAATGGTGAATCATCTCTGTGCGAATCAATATAATCGCGCTTTGTTAAGTTAGCCAAAACTTCTTCAAAAGTAGTTCCATTACCTTTGCTTTTTAGTTCATCATATCTTCGTTGTGCACGAATATTTGGCTCCGCGGTAACAAACAATTTTAATTCAGCATCAGGAAACACAACGGTTCCTATGTCTCTTCCGTCCATAATAATGGCTTTTTCTATGCCAAATAGTTGTTGTTGTTTTACTAAAAATCTTCGTACTTCACTGATTGAACTTACATCGCTCACAAAACCTGCAACTCTTGGATTCACCCTAATTTCTTCTTCAATATTTTCATTGTTTAAAAATGTTTCTTGAATTTGAGAATGCTCATCAATTTTAAATGAAATATTGATTTTGGAAAGAGCTGAATTTACTTCGTCAATATTTTTAAAGTCCACATTGTTTTGAATAAAATATAAAGTTACAGCTCGGTACATGGCACCGGTATCAACGTATTTATATAATAATATTTTAGATAATTCTTTAGCAATTGTACTTTTTCCACACGATGAATATCCATCAATTGCAATGATAATTGGCTTCATTAATTTTTCTTTTTATAAAACTCTTGCAAGTTAGCAATTATTGAGAAATGATTGGTAGCGTTTCCAGCATAAATAGATGCACTTCCATATGAAAACATGTATTTTTTTACTTTTAAACCAAAACCCCAACTAAAACCTGCCCAACTTCTGGAATCAGGAATTGTCAATTCACGCCTTCTTAAATCGTTGTAACCAAATCTTAAATGAAAACCTTGTCCAAATAATAATTCTGTATTTATAATTAAATGACTCATTAAATAATTGATGGAAGTAAAATCTTCTTGAATTGGTAATCCGGTTGACAAATCTATATTTCTATTATTCTTAGTTTCATTTTGATAAAGCAATGCACCTATTTTTTGTAAATCATGTGCTATAATTGAAATTCTAAGTGGATTATGAGCAAACTTTTTACTATAACCAATTTGAAAATTCATGGGATACATTTGTCTTTCAGATCCTGTAAATGTAGTGATTTGATATCCTAAATTATTAATAACAGCTGTAAAAACAGATAAGCTATCTTCGCTTTTGTAACTTGCCCCAACATCAGCAGCCATGCCAATACTTGAGTATGTTTCTAAAACCGAGTATACAAATTTTGCAGTAGCACCAATATTCCATTTATTCATAATTCTTGAGGTGGATAAATGCATTGCAAATTCATTTGCAGCCGGAGAACCCGTATTGATGTTATTGATATCTTTTCCTTCAAATGTTCCGTAGTTAATGTATTGAACTCCCAACATGAGCGGTCCTGCTTTTTTTGAATTAAATATATAACCAAAATAACCTGAACCAATATCTGCTAAATAGTTTTGATAATTAAGTGTTAATTGTTTATCCATTTTTGTAGTTAATATGGAAGGATTATTTATGACTAAACTCGCATCGTTATCGTGCGTTGCAATGGCGCTACCGCCTAATGCTGCAATTCTGGCATTGGAATAATTATTTAAAAATCCAAATGGAACGTAACCTCCAATTTGGGCTTTAGCAACTGTTGAAAATAAAAGAAAAAAAGTTATTATCTTATTCATTAATCAATTCAATTTCGGAAAAAACCTGAGTAAACATTAAACTGCTTAAACGAAAATTATTTGGTTTTATTGTTACAATAATAAGATAGATTTTAAGAAAAAAACTATTTTTTTTCAAAATAGAAAATATGACTTTACAATTCCTTATTATTGCGTTTTAAAACTATAAAAATATTTATAAAACAAATACCCCTTTAAATTTAAAAATATGTTTGGATTAGACCCTACCTTAACGTTCCTGTTAATAGTTTGTTTAACAGCTGCCTGCGCATTTGAATTCATAAATGGCTTTCACGACACTGCAAATGCTGTAGCTACAGTAATTTACACCAATTCATTAAAACCATGGGTGGCTGTAATTTGGAGTGGAATTTGGAACAGTGTTGGAGTATTTGCTGGCGGTATAACAGTAGCAATGGGAATTAGTTATCTAATACCTGTAGAAATTTTAGCGGATCAGAATATTTATCACAGCGTGGCGCTAATAATGTCTTTACTAATTACTGCCATTGTTTGGAATTTAGGCACTTGGTATTTTGGAATTCCTTGTTCTAGCTCACATACCTTAGTAGGCAGTATTTTAGGTGTGGGTTTAGCCTATTCATTTATTGCAGAAAAAAGTGGTAATTATGTAAATTGGAGCAAAGCGGGTGATATTGGATTAAGTTTGTTGGTTTCACCTATTGTTGGATTTAGTTTAACTATATTAATTATGTACTTATTGAGGGTAAGTGTAAAAAACAAATCCATATTTAAAGCACCAAAAACAAATGATCCACCTCCATTTTTGATTAGAATGATTTTATTATTAACCTGTACTGGCGTAAGTTACAGCCATGGAAGTAATGATGGACAAAAAGGAATTGGCTTAGTAATGTTAATTTTGGTTGCAATAGCTCCAAGTTATTTTGCATTGAATCCAAATGTAAATTTACCTAAGGTTAAACAAGAAATTACTATGGTTGATTCAATTTTAAACAAAACAATTGCAACACACTTATCTAAAGAAGATAGTTTGGAAGTAGCTAAAGTAATTACAATTTCTAATAATGTGAATAATATTATTTGTTCAAAACCATTAGATAGCTTGACTGTAAATGAAAAATTTGAAATTAGACAAGGTGCAATAAAACTAGGTAAAGAAGTAGAAAAGCTTAGAAAAAGTAAAACTATTGCATTAAGCGAAGCAGATAAATCAAGTTTGAAAGCTTCGGTAACAGGTGTAAAAACAATTACAGAATATTCTCCAAGTTGGGTAATTATTATGATATCAATTTCACTTGGATTAGGAACTATGATAGGTTGGAAAAGAATTGTAAAAACCATTGGAGAAAAAATTGGTAAACAACATTTAAATTATGCCCAGGGTGCTTCTAGTGAATTAGTAGCAGCCGCAACTATTGGAATGGCAACTGCGTTTGGCTTACCTGTTAGTACTACTCAAGTACTTTCATCGGGAATTGCAGGAAGTATGGTAGCAACAAAAGGCATGAAAAACTTACAAGGAGGTACCATTAGAAATATTGCAATTGCATGGATTTTAACCTTGCCTGTTACTATTATTTTGTCAGGTTTATTGTTTATATTATTTAGAACATTGGCAGGATAATTTTATTGTATATTATATTTAACAAAAAAGCACTTTCCAAAAAGAAAGTGCTTTTTTGTTTTATGTCTATTTTACTGTATGTTAAAATAGTTTTATAAAATCCAAACACCTTGATTATTTGTTGAAAATTAAATATTAGCATGCCTCAAAAGCCTATTATTACTAGGTTTAACTACGATATTAACATCACTGTGATTAACTTTTAAAATTTACTAAAACTCCAATTACTATTATTGTGAGGTAATAAGCAAAAGAAGTAAATAAAATAAAAACTTGAAATATTTTTTTACACAAATTATTTTTTTATTATTCAATATTTATAAAAACATTTGAAATTATAAATCATTAAAAAAAATCATTAAAACAATTATATTAAATGCAAAATCAAGATGAGTTATTATTGAGAGAAAACAAAGATCGTTTTGTTTTACTTCCAATTAATTATCCCAAAATATGGGAACTTTATAAAAAACATGAAGCAAGTTTTTGGACTGCTGAAGAAATTGATTTAAGCGATGATTTAAAGGATTGGGCTAAGTTAAATGACGGTGAGCGTCATTTCATTTCTCATATTCTTGCTTTTTTTGCTGCTAGCGATGGAATCGTAAATGAGAACCTTGCTGTAAATTTTATGCGCGAGGTACAATTACCAGAGGCAAGATGTTACTATGGTTTTCAAATAATGATGGAAAATATACATAGCGAAACATATGCTTTGTTAATTGATACTTATATTAACGATCCAAAAGAAAAAGACCGTTTGTTTCACGCAATAGAAACTGTTCCTGCTGTAAAAAAGAAAGCGGAGTGGGCTTTGCGTTGGATTGAAAATGGAACTTTTGCACAACGTTTAGTAGCATTTGCTGCAGTAGAAGGAATATTTTTTAGTGGTAGTTTTTGTTCTATTTTTTGGATG
This sequence comes from uncultured Bacteroidota bacterium, assembly GCA_903888395.1. Taxonomy (GTDB): domain Bacteria; phylum Bacteroidota; class Bacteroidia; order UKL13-3; family UKL13-3; genus JAAFJM01. The sequence goes on from CAISTO010000481.1 coordinate 7,252, forward strand.
AAAAAACGTGGACTTTTACCTGGACTTACTTTCAGTAATGAACTAATAAGCAGAGATGAAGGCTTGCATTGTGAATTTGCATGTTTGCTTTATAGCATGTTAAGTAATCAATTAACAGAAGATGAAGTGCATACTATAATTGGCGAAGCAGTAACAATAGAAAAAGAATTTGTTTCAGAGGCATTGCCAGTTGATTTGATTGGAATGAATGCCAAATTGATGCAACAATATATAGAATTTGTAGCTGATAGATGGATAGCAGAATTAGGTTATAAAAAAATATACAATGCTACCAATCCGTTTGACTTTATGGAAATGATTTCATTGCAAGGCAAAACTAATTTCTTCGAAAAGAGAGTAGGTGATTATCAAAAAGCAGGTGTAATGGGAGGAAAAGAATCTCATGCATTTTCTCTTGAGGAAGACTTTTAAGAATTTGTGAAAGTATACAAAGAAAATATTAGGTAAAACATTGCAGATTTAAAAAAATAAAAATAAATAAAATAACAGAATTATAAGCTAAGAATTTTTCCCTTAAATTAATTCATAATTCATAATTCATAATTCATAATTCATAATATGTTTGTATTAAAAAGAAACGGTAAGAGAGAAAGTGTTAAGTTTGATAAGGTAACTGCTCGTATTGAAAAATTGAGTTACAGTTTAAGTTCATTAATTGATCCAATTGATGTAGCTAAAAAAGTAGTTCAAGGAATATATGATGGCGTACCCACAACTGAACTAGATAATTTAGCTGCTGAAACTGCTGCTTCATTAACTACCAAGCATCCTGATTACGCTCTTTTGGCAAGTAGAATTGCAATTAGCAATTTACATAAAAATACCATGAAGTCGTTTTCGGAAACAATGGAAAAATTATATAACTACACCGATATAGGAAGTGGTAAAAGAACTCCATTATTAGCCGAAGATGTGTATGAAATTATTCAAACCAATGCTGAATTACTTGACAGTACTATCATATACGACCGAGATTTTGCTTTTGATTATTTTGGTTTTAAAACATTAGAAAAAGCATACTTATTGCGAATAGACGGTAAAGTAGCTGAACGTCCTCAGCACATGTACATGCGTGTGGCAATTGGCATTCACAAAAACGATATTGAAAACGTAATAAAAACTTATAATTTAATGAGTGAACGTTGGTTTACTCATGCTACTCCTACCCTGTTTAACGCTGGTTCACCAAAACCACAAATGAGTAGTTGCTTTTTGTTAACCATGAAAGATGATAGCATTGAAGGCATTTACGATACATTGAAGCAAACTGCAAAAATATCGCAAAGCGCTGGCGGAATTGGATTAGCTATTCATAATATCAGAGCAACTGGAAGTTATATTGGTGGAACAAACGGAACCAGTAATGGAATTGTTCCTATGTTACGTGTATTCAATGATACTGCTCGTTATGTAGATCAAGGAGGCGGAAAACGTAAAGGTGCTTTTGCTATTTATTTAGAGCCTTGGCATGCTGATGTTTTTGCATTTTTGGACTTACGTAAAAACCATGGTAAAGAGGAAATGCGCGCACGTGATTTGTTTTATGCATTATGGATTTGTGATTTGTTCATGAAACGCGTGGAAGACAATGGCGAATGGAGTTTATTTTGTCCTAATGAAGCACCTGGATTAAGTGAATGTTGGGGGGAAGAATTTGAAACCCTTTACACTAAATATGAAGCTGAGGGAAAAGCACGTAGAACAATAAAAGCCCAAGATTTATGGTTTGCTATCATGGAATCTCAAATAGAAACTGGCACACCATACATGCTTTATAAAGATGCTGCAAACAGAAAAAGCAATCAACAGAATTTAGGAACTATAAAAAGCAGTAATTTATGTACTGAAATTATGGAGTTTACTAGTCCTGATGAAGTAGCAGTTTGTAACTTAGCATCTATTGCATTACCTCGCTTTGTGATTGAGGGTAAGTTTGATCATCAAAAATTATATGATGTAACTTATCAAGTTACGCTAAATTTAAATAAAATAATTGACAACAATTATTACCCAGTAGAAGAAGCAAGAAATTCAAATTTAAGACATCGTCCTATTGGTTTAGGAATTCAAGGTTTGGCCGATGTGTTTATTATGTTACGCATGCCTTTTGAAAGCGATGCCGCAAAAGAATTGAATAAAAATATTTTTGAAACCATCTATTTTTCAGCCATGACGGCTAGTAAAGATATTGCAAAAAGAGAAGGTGCTTATCAAACATTTAAGGGTTCTCCTTTATCAAAAGGAATTTTCCAATTTGATATGTGGGATGTAAGTGCTACTGAAAACTGGAATTGGGAAGCATTACGCGCAGAGGTAATAGAACATGGTGTTAGAAACTCATTATTAGTTGCGCCTATGCCAACAGCTTCAACATCGCAAATACTAGGTAATAACGAATGTTTTGAGCCTTATACTTCTAATATTTATACACGCAGGGTATTAAGTGGCGAGTTTGTGGTGGTAAACAAACATTTGTTAAAAGATTTAGTTCAACTTGGACTTTGGACCAACGACATGAAGAATAAAATTATTGCTAATAATGGTTCTGTTCAAAACATTCATGAAATACCAGAAAATTTAAAAGAATTATACAAAACAGTTTGGGAAATAAAACAACGTAATTTAATTGACATGGCAGCCGATAGAGGTGCTTATATCTGTCAATCGCAATCGTTGAACTTATTTGTAGATAGCCCAAATACATCCAAACTAACGTCTATGCATTTTTATGCTTGGAAAAAAGGATTGAAAACAGGTATGTATTATTTACGCTCACAAGCTGCCACACAAGCAGTTCAGTTTACCATTGAAAAACAAGGTACAAACGATATGCAGCCTTTGGTTCCGGTTATTGAAAATTTACCTATAGTAAATACAAATATGCCAATTGGTAATAATGTAGATGAAATAACAACTGACTTTACCGGACAAACTTGTACCATGGAGGAAGGTTGTGTTACTTGCAGTGCTTAAATTTTTGGTTGATTGGTTGATTAGTTAAAAAGATAAAAAATTACTGAAACGTCATGCTGGAAGCATCCGCTTTCCTTGCTAACCAACATATAATTACAATAAAAAATCCCGATAGCGTTCAAGTTATTGGGATTTTTTTTATGATAATAAATTTGATAAAATAAGGCTAAATAGATTAATTTTAGTAATAAAAACATTACTTCCTTACGAAAGGATAAGTGATTTTAAAAATAAACTTTTAAAAAATTAAAACTTAAACTACTTAATCATGTTCTATTACTAAAACTTAATAGCTAAACTCAAAAACTATGTTCAAAAAATTTACAATCACAGACAAATTGTTATTTGTTGCCTCATTCTTATCTTTAATATTTTCGGAAATACTTTATTTCCAAGGACAAAAAGAAGATGGGACTTTTATAGGAATATGGGTTCCTTCCATATTAGCCTTTGGTATTTATTTAAAACTAATTAAAAACTCCAAAAATGACTGATATTATACCTTATTTTGCAGGACTAATTACGTTGCTTTTTAGTATTGCTTTTGCCTTAGCAATTACCAAAGATATAAAAGATAAGTAATATTTTTTTTAAAACATATTAAATCTAAACCTATTAGGTTATTAACTACCTTACTTCCTGACCCAATAATTAATTTAAAAAAAATCATAACTTATCCGAAATACTATTGATAACAAATCAATAAGTCATTTCGCTAATCAAATTAACCAAAGCGGGAAAAGCTTGGCAAAGCTCATTTTTATTGGCTAATTCAAAATCGGCAAAATCAAAACCTGGTGATACTGTGCAGCCAACTAAACTGAATCCATTTGCTAATTCGCACCTAGAACCAAACCAATTTCCAGCTTTGATTACACATTGAAATGTTTCGCCATTTTCCAAATCAGCTCCCAATTTATGAGTAATCAGATTACCATTGTTTTCTATTTCATATATGGTTAATGTTTGTCCTGCATAAAAATGCCACATTTCATCGCTAAGAATTTTATGAAATGCTGAAAACTGACCAAAAGAAAGTAAAAAATAAATGGCCGTACTCGCATTTCTATTGCCTTTAAATCCTATTGGCAAAGTTGCTTGAGGAATTATCAATTCCGACCGATAAGTTTCGTTAAAAGCACCACCTTCAACGTGCTGAATGAGTCCTAGTTTTTCAATATAATATTTTGCTGATTTCATTTTTTAAATAATGATAGAAAACACAAAAGCCACTAATAATAAAGCGGAGAATAAATAATATTCCACTACAGGAGTGTATTCTTTAAAACGTATTCCTTCCATTTTACAATAAATAACCAATTGTATTTTTTCAACTAAAAAAGAAATAACGGTGGCATAAGCTATGCCTGTAATTCCAAACAATTGAACCAACCAAATGGCCATCACTACATTTACGATCAAAACATTGGTGGAAACCAAATAAAATGCGCGAGTTTTTATTAAGCCTGTAAGTACCGTTTGAGGAAATATCAATCGACTAACAATTAAAAGTAATGAAATATTGAAAATTTTATAACCATCAACTAAGTCGGAATTATACAAACCAATGTACATGTATTTACTGGTAAAAAGTAAAATAATGGCCAATGGAAACAGCCAATACATGAGTTTTCGACTGCTGTTTTTAAGTTTGGTTAGGCCTTCTTTTAAAAGTCCTTCTTTGTTTAAATTGGCTATTTCGCCACTATAAATATTGCTTAACGAATTGGCCATGATTAAAAATATGGGTAATTCTTTGGCACCATACCTGAAAACTGCAAAATCTATTTCAGTAAAATTATATTTTACAATATAGCTGTTAATATATTCCATACTCCCACCCAATAATATAGAAAACATAAATGGCATTACCTTAATCATAAACTCTTGAATAAGCCTTGTATTGATGCTAATGGTAGCATATTTTAGCAATAAAATAATAGTATAATTAAATTTTATCAGCGCTAAAATTACTAATAAATTAACGGCTAAATTTAATGTCTGCTTAAAATAAAGGGGCAAACAAAGCATCAATAAATGAATAGAAAAGGTTACAATTCCCCATAGAATAAGCGATTTGTATTTTCCTTTTAAATAAAAAATATAATCAACTATAAAAGTAGGAGTATTTAAAAAAACCACTAATGAAAACATTTGAAAAAGATAAAAATCGTCTTTATAAAAAAAATAACCGATGCATAAAGTAGCAATACCCGCCAATAAAGAAAACACCACCATTAAAGCAAAAGCATTGAATAAAATTCGCTTTTGTTTATCAATATTGCTCGCATAAAAAAAAGGAACTAAAGTATTACAAATACTAGAAACCCAGAAAAAAGTTAGGCTTGAACTCACCACCATTAATAGTTCGTAACGACTAATAATATTGGCAGTTCCAAAACCGGGGTTAAATTTATAAAAAGCAATTTTGGCAAGTAGAATAGAAATTAAAAAGAAACTTCCATAACGCAAAAACTGATAAATTTGAAGCGAATTATATTTGGTTAACTGTAATTTTTGAATTTTTATCACTAAGCTTGTTCGAGCAAAATATTGCCATCTTTATACACCCAATTTCTGCATATAAAAAAATAAACCATGCTCATATACATTTTATCTTTTGTTGGGTTTTGTCTTGAAATTTTATTACTTAATTGTCAAAATTAACAAATAAAAAACCTGCGTTTATAACAATCTTTTATTTGCAATTGATGGTATTTATTTTTATATTTTTACCAATTAGTCATCAAACATATAAATAAATGTTTTAAATGCAAAGTTAAACCTATAACTCCAATTAGTAAGCAAATATAATCATATCAATATTAGAAAAATAATATGATTATCAATTGACCTTTGTATAATTAGTTATTTGCCACTACTACTTCCAAAAGTTCGATTAGTTCAATAAAATTTTGAGATTATTTTTTTCACAAAGCCATCAATGCTTTTACATTAAAAATTAATTTTATAACGGAGCAATGTATTAGATAATTAATTTTTTTACTTCAAAACCTATTATTTATATGCTATAAATATAATAGAAGGGAATATTTTTAATAAAAAAATTTGAAAATAATGTTTGAAAAACAATTTAATAATCTTTGTTTACATTTGTGGTCAAAGTTTATTATTAATATTTAAACTAAATATTAATAATAGAATCAACAAAATTGTATCAAATAAAAAA
>CAISTO010000482.1 GCA_903888395.1 uncultured Bacteroidota bacterium
TAAAATATGAAAAAATATTCGATTTCAAACGGATAAATACGTTTATTAACGGAACTAAATGGATAATATACGAATCAGGTTTTGAATCCGCCACATCTTTGCAGTGTTGATTTACAAAAACAATTGAAATGCATGGTCAACAACAAGTTCAATTTATTAAATTAAAAAAAACAAAAAACAACACGTATGAACAACTTAAAAAACAGCATTCGCCTAATAGGAAATTTAGGCCAAAATCCAGAAGTTAAAGAAACTACTAATGGAAAAAAATTAGCAAAATTCAGTGTAGCTACCAATGAAAGTTACCGCGATGAAAACGGTAAAGATGTGAAAGAAACCATGTGGCATAACTTAACAGTTTGGGGTAAGCAAGCCGACATTGCGGCCAAGTATTTGAAAAAAGGCAGCGAAGTAGCCATTGAAGGCAAGTTAAGTAACCGCAATTACACCGACAAGGAGGGCGTAAAGCGTTACGTTACCGAAATAATTGTCAATGAATTTATGATGCTTGGTGGAAAAGCCGACTAAATCACCAATATTTATTTGATTACCAAAAGGTCATTTTTGTTGCTATTGCAATGAAAATGGCCTTTTTAATTTCAAATAAAATCAACTAATTTTAACATAAAATATGAATCAAAAACATCATCAAATTAATTGGTTTTTTATTTTATAATTGCAAGCACAAATTAAAAATAAAAATCAATATGAAAATAATAGTTCCAATGGCTGGCATGGGAAAGAGAATGAGACCTCATACTTTAACTACTCCTAAACCTTTAGTGCCTGTAGCTGGCAAACCTATTGTTCAAAAATTAATAGAAGACTTAGAAAAAGTTTGTGGGAAGGGAATAGAAGAAGTTGCATTTATTATAGGACCAAGTTTTGGTAAAGCAGTGGAAGCAGATTTGATAGCTATTGCCGAAAAATTAGGAGCAAAAGGAAGTATTTATTACCAACATGAAGCCTTAGGAACCGCGCATGCTATTATGTGCGCTAAGGAAAGTTTGGATGGAAATGTATTGGTGGTATTTGCAGATACTTTATTTAAAGCTGATTTTGTATTAGATAGAAGTAAAGAGGGAATTATTTGGGTTCAAAAAGTAGAAGATCCTCGTCCGTTTGGGGTGGTAAAAGTAAATGCTGATAATGTAATTACCGATTTTATAGAAAAACCCGAAAATTTTGTGTCGGACTTAGCCATTATTGGTATATATTATTTTAAAGATGGGGCTTATTTACGTTCAGAATTACAGTATTTATTAGACAATAATGTTACTGAAAAAGGTGAATATCAATTAACAAATGCTTTGGAAAATATGAAAGCAAAAGGTACGCAATTTGAACCAGGAAAAGTGACTGAATGGTTAGATTGTGGCAATAAAAACTCTACTGTTTTTACCAATGGCCGTATACTTTCATACATGCATAACGACCATGAAAACTTGGTTCACGAATCGGTTCAAATGGATGGTTCGGTAATCATTCAACCAAGTTATATTGGTAAAAATGTGAAATTAAATCGCAGCGTAGTTGGTCCTTTTGCTAGTATTGGCGATGGTTGTATCATTCAAAATTCTGTTGTTAGTAATTGTATTATTCAAAAAAATACCAAGTTGGTAAATGCTGTTATTGACAATGCCATGATTGGAAATAGTGTAGAATATCATGGTGAAGCAAAAGATTTAAGCATTGGTGATTTTACAACTGTATTGTAGTTGTCAGTTGATAGAAATTATAAAATAAAAAAGCTGCTCCAAA
>CAISTO010000483.1 GCA_903888395.1 uncultured Bacteroidota bacterium
AATCAAATCAAAAATTCATTAGAGTTTCCAAAATACTACAAAACTGAAAAAATAAACATTGATTTAACCTTTAAGGGCAAACCCACAAATATTGCTTATTGTTCAGCTGAGAATAAAGTTGGAATAGATGAAAAACCAAAATATTTTACAAATAATTGTATTGAAAAGGAGAAAATTTACAAAATCGAAAAATTAGAATGTGATACTGAATATAAATCTTTTACAGTTTTTTATAAAAAAAACAATTTTGTAATTGATAGTTTTGTTTATGATGAACCTAATACTGATATTGAATTTTTTACAAAACAAACATTTATAAAATATTTAGATAGTGAATATGAGATAAAGATTTGGTATTGGGCTATGTCAAGAGGTGGCACAATTAGATTGTACAATGATTCAGGAACTGCTTATGTAGATAAAAAAGGAACTGTGATTTTTATTATTAAAGATAAACCTGAGGAATAGTTAATACTGTTTTCTGCTATTTAATATCAATAGCTAAAAACTGACCAATTTTCTTTATTAAATATAACATGCTAATGGATTCTAAAGTAATATTGATTAGTTCAATAAACTTGTTTTTTCTAGCATTAAACCTTTAAAATATTCTCTAGTTTCTTCATCGACAAAATAAACGTAGCAGCTTTTCATTCCTCTTGTAAATAATGTTCTGTATGTGTTTTTAATTAGTACATCTGCAATTTGAGCTGCATTTTCAGGATTAGCCCTATTCATACCTACAATTCCACTTAAAGACTTATCCGTACTTGCCCTTTCTCTAAAATTGGTTATTGCTTTTCCGTTTCTAATAATAAAGTCTTTACCCACCAAAACTCCAACATGCTCTAATTCTAAACCTTGGCTAGTATGGATACAGCCAATCTCAGAAACAGAATCACTACTAATTATCCATTTCATTCCATCAGATGCTAAATTCCATTTATTATTGAAATTAAATTCTGGAAAAGTTATATCAAATTTATTCTTGTCATTTTTACTTACCCATTCCCAACAATAACCTGCAATCATCCTAGCTTTGTTATTGGTTTTATTTAATTGGTAAATAATATCCCTCATTTCTGAAGGAGAATCTACAATATTGAAATTATAGTCTAATTTATCTAATAATACATTTGCTGTTTCTCTGATTTGAAGCGCATTATCTAACCATGCCAAATAACCATTTGAACCATTACATCTAAACTGAGATTTCAATTCTAGGGTTCTAACGTTAGCATTGAAATGTGAAGCCCATTTTATAATTTCATCTTTACTTCCAATATCTTTGGTAGTTACTTTTTGATTTTCATCTATAAAAAAGATGGAGAATTTTGAAGTATTAATTATCTCTTTTATTTGATTTTCTCCTAAATTTGAAAACATACCAGATTTAGCATTTAACCTGTGTGCTTCGTCCACTATTAAGGCATCGAAGGTATTGGCTTCAGTATTGTAAAATGAACCAGATCCAGTAAAAAGAAAGTCAATATCACCACCCTTAATATTTCCAGTAAGCATTGCTTTATAAACAGCTCTGGGAGCGGAGTTTTTAGTAACGTACTTGGCAATTTTACCAATTTTATTTAACCCAACTAGTAGATTTATTGCAACTACACTTTTGCCTGTTCCAGGCCCACCCTCAATAATCAATACATTTTTTACTTTATCAGTTGATCTTTTTGCACCAGAAATTGCAGTTTCATAAACTACTTTTTGGTCATCAAGCATAATAAACTCTTCTTTTTTATCCTTTAACATCGATACAAGGCAATCTGCCAATGCTTTAGAAGGCTTTATTTTTCCGTTTTCAATGCGGTACATTATATTAGATGTATCACCTTTTTTGACGTGTTGCTTAATAAATTCTCTTAATTTTAATTTATCAGCTTTTAGAAATACAGGTGCAAGTTCTAAATAATGATCATAAAAGGTGTGGTTTATTTTGCCATCTTCCTTGTAATTATGCAAATAAGCACATGGCTTTAAGTTTATACTATCTGTATAAATAGATTCATTATAGCTACTTAAAAAGGCTGCATAAGACCAAGATTGATAGGAAGGATGACTAGTTTCTTGTAAACCACCTTTAAACCTAGTTTTTACAATTCCATCTTTATCAGTTATTTCAATTTCTGACCATCTTTTAAGTTCCACAATGACAACATTTTCTTTGTTGTGTTCATTTAGTCCAGTTATAATAAAATCAACTCTAAATGATGATTGAGGTATCATAAACTCAATTAAAACACCTGCATCATCAGGAATTTGATCATCACTTAATACTTGGGACATAATTGGCAAAGAATCTCGCCAAGAATCTATTTCACTTTGACCAGTTGTTCGGTGTAATCTTTCTTCAAATTTTTTTAATATTACATCTTCTATTGGATAATTATTTACATCATCAATAAATTGTTTTTTAGTTGATGTATAAACTATCATAAATCAGTATATTTTTTAGCAGTACCTTTGGCTTTGTCTACTGGGTATTTCTCCGCATTTTTTTTAATTTTATCCAATATGATTTGTTTGACATCCAAGTTGTATTTGTCTGCTAACAAAAAAGCATATGCAAACACATCCGCCAATTCTTCTTTAATTTTTTCTTGATTGGCATCTGCTGCATCTTTCCATAAAAACAGTTCAAGCAATTCACCAGCTTCAATATTCAAAGCCAATGTTAAATCTTTTGGATTATGAAACTGCTCCCAATCTCTTTCTTTTCTAAAACTGGTAAGCGCTTTAGTTATTTCTTCAATTTCTGTCATAATTGATTTGGTTTATGAATGCTTAAAGCTAGTTTATATTCTTCGTTAAATGGTAACTGAAGTTGTGAAAGCATTTCAGGAATAGCTAATGCCCAGCTAACATAATAATATGCCAGGATATGATAGCCTGAGAATGTTTTATTTTTTATCGCACTAATTCTATAATTATCTTCATTGGGGTTAAATCCTTGAGTTCCTAATGTGGCAATTTCTAAAGCAATATTTTTTATTTCTTCTTTTTGTTTGTTTTCAAAGAATTGAATTGCTTCTACCATAAACATTACAACAGCCATATTGGTTCCAATATTTTGCTGTGATTTTTGGAATTGATCCATTTCCCTTTTTTTAGCTGGGTCATTGGATTCCAAATCGTATGGATCGTTTTCTATGTTTGATAATAGATTATCAATATCAGTTCTTTTATTTCTAAATTCCTGCTCATTTACCAATTCAAAATTCTTGTCAAGTTTTAAATCTTCCGCCCAGTTTTGAATTAACTCATATTCCTCACCTGCATTTCTATCTTGCCTATATTCATTGTATTCTTCATATAATTTAGCAGCAAGATTTAGCTCTAGCTTACTGGCGTTAAACTCATTTATATGGTCAATACCAAAAATGTCTTTAAAATGCAAAGCAGTTACTAAATTCAATACTTTAGAGGCACTTAAAATATTAACAGGTGAAATATTTATTACCTCTTTGTTTGTTACCGCCTCTTTTCCATCTTCCAATAAATTTAGTAATGAAGCGAATTGAATAGGTTTTAATTCGGGGTAAGTATTAAACAAATAATCTTCAATGAATAAATCAATTGGAGTATTAAACATTTGCAAGTTTATTCCAGCAAAAACACCATCATAAAAACCGTTTATAGTATCGTTTTTGATACCTCTTTTTATAAGTTGTTCCCTGTGTTTTGTGAGGTCTTTATAAAATATATTTTTATTGTTAGCATTGGAAGTAAAAAGCATTTGCTCATTTACAGCTTTTGCTTGAATCGCAAAATCAAGATGCACCAACTCGTGCATAATTAAATGGGTTAAACCACTTTTGCTTTTGTGTTTCAGCAAGTGGAAATCCCTGTTATAATTTTCAGCAAACTCAATTTTAGCAGCAGTGTTGATGGTATCATCGAGTTCAATTTGAATAGGAATTCCACCTGATTTTTCTAATTTTGATTGATACTCAACAATTAAATTATTAGCTGTGCCACTTTCTATCACTTTTTGGGATATTTTAAATGCCAAGTTAATTGCAGCATCATATATTATTTTGTCAGATTTTTTGCATGCTTTAATAGCATGAATGGCATATTCAAATGCAGCAGTACTTTGATCTGTAACAAACAATACTTGTGCTAAACCAATTGCTGAATTTGGATAATTATTATTTACTTGATAGGAATGTTCAAAATACTTTTTTGCTTCATGATAGTCACCTGACATGAGCAGTAATGAAGCATAATTGGTCAAAGCGGTATAGTCATCTGGTTTTTGAGCTAGTGCTTCATCAAAATATTTTTTGGCTGTAATGCTATCGTTAAATTGGCGGTAAAAAATATTACCCATCATAATTAAAGCAGCGGTATTGTTTGGATCCCATTTAAGAGAGTCAATGATGCAATTTAAGGCTTTATCTAAATTACCTTCATCCGATAATATTTGACCGTAAATTCGATGGTATTCTGAAACAGTAGGATTTTTAGCAATCAATGACTTTAGAATAGGAACAGCTTCAGTATAATTACCAATTTCACATAGCAAAAGTGCCTTATCAAATTCAGGCTTTTCATCAATAATATTTTTTATGTTGATGTCAATTGTTATGGATTCACCTGTGTTTGTAACAATGGGTTGGAATACACTAATTGTATAATAATCTTTTATTTCTTGCATCAATACGTTCAAATCATTCCCAAATTCTTTTGCTTTTGGAAATAAATCAAACAGGATATCAGCTATTTTATGAGTAATTTGCATTTATAAAAGTAACCTAACTATAATTAGGTAACGTTTCAAATATAAATAAATCAAACAATTTACGATGATAAATTAAGATTTAAGAAAATAAGTGATGAATAATATTTGGTCTACAAGAGATTGGATAAAGTTGATTGTGATTTATCCATTATACAAAATAAGTTTGCTTTTTATTGATCAAACATAAATAATTTTAGCATTTTCTAAAATGCTTTCTTCATCATATCTATAGGCTATGAGTTTACCACCTTTAGCCACACTGTAGTCTAAACAACAAATATTATCCTTGTAAAGTGTGGGTTCTCCCTTTAACCAATAATGTCCAAAAAACACTTTTTTATCGTTAGGTAAATAGTAATCAATGGAAACTAATGAATTTGAATCAACAGGTAATTCTGGCAGGTTTTCAAGTGGTTCTACACTGATAGATTTGTAAGTCATTTCTGATGGATTTTCCCACCATTTGATTCTAATTTCAGTTCTCTTAGTACCATCTTTATCGGTAAAAAATAAGCCATCAGGCATCTTCATTTCTTTACCTTTTAAAGTCTGCTCAACGGCTTTGTTTAATGCTGTGCCTTGCTTTACAGACTGGTATATTAATTCATCGGTAAGCCTATCATTTACGAGTGTTTTTCTTAGATATGCTATATTATTATTGTCCCAACAAGCATGAACAGCTCTAAAGGAATTACTTTCATAATATAATGGCAAAGTCTTGAACCATTCTAAGTATTCTTCATACTCACTTTGCTTATTTTGGAATTGTTTGAGGGTTTCGTAATGCTGAATAATATTCTTAATTAAATGTTTACGCAAATGTCCACCTTCTGTTTCTTGGAAATGAAAGCAAATGGCATTGTATTCATGGTTTCCCATTAAAGCTATTGCATTTCCCGCATCAACCATTGCCTTTACTATTTGTAACGTTTCCCTTATTTGATGACCTCTATCAATGTAATCACCTACAAATAATACTTTTCTTTCTGGGTGAGCATAAGCTCCATTATTTATTGAATATCCTAACTTGTTTAACAAGTCTTTTAGCTTGTCAGCGTGTCCGTGTATATCACCTATAAAATCTATCATTTAATTCTAATTGTATTAATAATTGCCAGTTTTATAATCTATATCATTTGCTAGCATAAATTCACCAAATTGTGAGTAAGCATTATTACCGCCAAATTTATTTTTTATTTCATTTAACAGCCCTTTTTTATCGCCCATGTTTACACTTAAAAGTGGGTAAAGTTTATCAACTTCAATTGGTTGTATGATGTATGCGTATTCATAACCATTAGTACCCCAAAAACTTTTAACGTTTTTACCCACGTCATAGCCATCAAAGAATAACTCCTCATTTTCATTAAAGAAAATTTGAATTAATATTTTTATGTCAGGTGTGTCACTGCTATATAAAATTACTTTTTCCATTAACATATGGTTTTAAAGCAGGTAATATAATATATTAATTTAAATAAAGAAAACTGGTTGGCATTTATTTAATTAATTTTTGCTTTACTACTTTGTTTTCCTATATGGCATCACAAAGCATTTTCCTGCGTCTGAGTAATCCCATGTCGCTCCCATTATCTCCATTAGCTCGTTCGAGTAATCCAGCCATTCTTCTGGTGTCATTCTTTCATCATCATCATCTTCTTGCGTTTTTTCTATATGCAATAAATCTATTTTTGTTTCTTCTTGATTTTCCATGTTTTTTAGTTTTATTTTTAAAGGTGTGATTTAATATTTACGTAAAACTTTCCAAGCCTTTCAGCCTCTCATAAGTCTCTTTTATTGATTCCCCTCGTTCTGCGGCTCTTGTGAGTGTACCTCTCCAATAATTTGGGTAAGTCATTATTTCTCTTGTTTGCTCTAGGGTTAATGGCTTCTTGTTAGTTGTTTCTTCTTGCTTTTCCATGTTTTTATGTTTCATTTTTAATTAATGAAAAATTTTTCTTTTGTCGTATAAAATGTGTTTATCTTCTAAAAACTGAATTATTTTATTAAAACAATCTTCATCACCCTCATATTCCAACAATAATTCATTTAACAAAGCCCGTTTGTTTTTATCTTTTATATCAAATTCTTGGTATAATTTTATCAAATAGGGTTCCTCAATAGTTAAAAAAAATTCATCTTCATAATCATTAGCCAATTTCCAATAATCAATGATTAAATTTTCTTTTTCGAAATAGGCACGGCTATTAATGTAAATTGGCATTTCAGCATATTCAAATAAAATCACATCATCTGGATCTTGAACTTTCAATGCTGGTATTTTTTCAACCACTACTGGTTCAACTAAAACAATGCTATTTAGATTTTTTCTAATTTCATGACTGAATGAATCTCTTATTACTTCTTTAACCAAGAGCATTTCTGAGGAAAGAAAAAAACTCAATAAATAACTACCAGATTGAATTGAATATTCATTACTTAATTTTTTTTTACATTGAAAGGAAAGGTATTTTTTAAAAAAGCAAAGTTGATCTTTTACTTCAATAGAAAGGGTTGTAACAGATGGTACAACTGGTTTATGAGGAACATAGGAAGTAGTTTTAATATCAATGGTTAATCCTCTCCAAATAATTTTTTGAGAAAAGGATGGTGCAGAATTACACCAATTGACAAGCATTTGTAGGGGATCATTGTTTACAGTAAATTTTGTTTTAAAATAGTTTTTCATGTTGTTTAATTGTTTTAAAAGGTGAATAATTTAATTCACATCAATCAACAAAATGGGAGTTTTTAACTTAATTATTTTTGGTATGCAAACCCTCATCGCATTTACCACCGTGGAATTTAACTCGGTTGGTTTCTCATTAAAGAGAATCTTGATGTTATTTGATGAATAGCAATAGTTATGCCAATTTAAATTAATCGATTCAGGTTTGCTTTATAAAAGTTTTGAATTAGGTAAATGGGATTCTTTAAAGGCTATTCAAATGTAATATTTTAATTACTGTTATTGAGCTGGGTCTGACACGTGTTCAATATAACGCTCATTTTTTTCAGGAAATAATGCAATGTCTGGCTGCCTTAAGTATATCACCTTACCATTTAGACCACTTCTTTGCAAAGCAACTGTATCGCTATTGGTAAACGAGAAGATAGCAGTACCATGTGGTGCATTACTTGCTATCACCAAATCATATTTCACGTCTTTAAATCTAACTCTACCTTTAATAAGCAAAACGGAGTGTGCAGTTTCCAATAACCGTTGAAATTGAATTGTTTCAGCTCTGGAATAAACGCACAGCAAACCAGATTTATGGTTATACATTAATTCAATTATCGCCTCGTCTTCTTTTTTCATGCAATGTGCCAACACCCTACCGATAAATACTATTTCAGGATTATAACTGGTAATTACTTGGTCAAAATTACCCAATTCATTTATAATATTTTCTGGTAATTTATAACCTTTATTTGTTTGCATTTTGAATTTCTGCGTTAACTTTTTTGCTTCTTATTATTTGGGGAAGTAATGATTGAAATTGAGCTATAGTCATTTTATATTTTTTTGAACTTGAATCAAGTTGTATTTCTTGGTTATAATGCATTCCCAAAACCTTATCAATAATTTCATTTAACCTTCCTTTTGTCAAGGGTTTGTTTTCATTATAAATTTCAAACTCCCCTTTCAATCTTAAAATCATCGCATCAATTTGCTGAGAAAATGATTCGAATTTATTTGGATTAATGTTGATCTCTAAAGCAATTTGATTTAATACATGTTTACGTTCTGGATCACCATTGCCAATTAAACTATTTAGGTATTGCTTGACTAATTCCTCGTCTAATTGGTCCCCATTGGCTAAATCTATAATTTCTTCACCATACTTTGTCTGCCAAAAACTCAAGGGCTCAACACCTTCATTTATTGAGTATTTGGTCTTAATTTGATTTAAGTATTCTACCCTGGCTTTTCCAGATATTGCTAAGGCCAGGTTATTTCTTGCTACTTTTTGGTCCTTAGAAATATCAAATGCAAGTTTGATTGGATCTAAATTGTTTGCTGTAATAAAATCCCTTACGGCATTTGCTTTGCTTCTGGTGTACTGAGCAATTATGTTTATGTTTTTTTCATCAACTTCGTTGATTTTAATTGATTTGTGTTCGTTACTTTCCATACCTATTTCATTTATAATAAATAGTAGGATCCTGAGAAAAGTTCAATTGGGCGTATGTCTGTCTTTAAAAGCCCTGGCATCTATATAGCATTACCTGCCCATTATAGGGGTACAAATACCTATGTCTATAGTATATCAGAGTATTTTAAGAGTTTTTATTGGGGGAGATTTGAAAAATTTTATTAAAAAATAAATGTATTCCAAAAAGACATTGGAAAAAATGTAAAAAATTTGGAATAAGTACTCTAATAAAATATGATGTATTCCAATTTGAAAAGATGAAGCACTTCTTATTTTCGAATGGTTATCAAGAAAAATTTCTAGGAATTTTTTATAACTTTAATTTTGGGTTTTGGATTTTTTTTTTAAACCTCAATAAGAAAAAAAATTTGTCGGTAATAAAAAATTAGTTTTAATTACGTTTCCTAAAAAACATTAAATATTTAAAATTATGCATTATAGAAATAGAAATAAGCCGAATACAGATGGTGTTCATTGTAGCAATTGTGGAACAAGGCTTAATCGTGGTGGTTATACTATTTGCCCTGCATGCGGTAATGATAATCAAATTTGGTTAGACAATGCCGCTCAATGGGAAAGCGCTTTACATGAGAGTGAACTTAACGAAAAAGCAAAAAAAGCTGGCTTTAACTCAAAAGCAGAACATTACCTTTGGAAAGATAAAATTAGTAAGATTGAAGATTATGAAACAGCAAAAATCAAATTGATTGAAAAATATATTTATCCCATTGTACTTGCAATTTTATCATTAATTAGCTCGATTTGTATAATTCCAAATTGGTGGCTTATATTTCAATTGATATTATTTGTTATAATTTATCTGTTATTAAAATTTATAATTGACGATCTAATTGAACCATTTGATAGCATAAAATACAATATTTATAAGAAATATAAGGATATTATGGACGACAGTAGTCTATTAAAAGACAATAATAAATTAAAAAATTCAATACAAAAAATCAATAAAGAAGAAGTTGTATCTGAATCTGATTTTAATTTACCTAACCTCTCTAAGGGAATAACTAAAAAAACATTTGAGGTCGATAATAATTCAATTAACGCACTTGAAAATGGTCAAGGAAAATTCAACAATCAAACAAAAACTATTAAAGTAAATAATGAAGAAAAAAATACTGAAAACTATCAAACAAAATTATACTTTAGAAGATTAGATGGATTTTATAATATTGAGTTAAGCCCTAAATTAAACGAGGAAAGTATCAATAAAATAAAAAAGGGATTAGTAAAAATAAGGGAGCAAATTACCTCAGTTCAGAACGGAAAATATAAAACAGTCAAAATTAAAGTATCAGAGGATGGAAGTACAATCCAATCAATCAATTCAAGTAACCTGAATTATGTTTTTGATCAATTAAAAGGATTAGGTTATAAGATTAATAAAAAAAAATATACAATTTAGGTACTTTTTATAATGATGATAAATTTAAATAATAGAATATTAGACTATTTACAAAGCGTTGAAATTTCGCATTTATTTGCAAAAGATTACAAGCATGGAATAGAAACTAGGGGTCATTGGGATATGTTTGAACCAACTAGATTTGTATATGCATACTTTTCATTTAACATGTTATATGCTATTGATTGGGATTTATCAGTGGAAAAAAATAGATTAATTTATCAAAAAAAAGGAAATGATAATTTTACCAAAGTTCAAATACAATCCGTTATTGATTTTGTTTTCCTTAATGATTGTAATGCATTTGAAAATGCTTTATTATTATTAGATTCTAATAGAGAACTTTTTAAAGTAGTTTCAACCATGGAATATGATTATAACTCTAGTAAAGATAGTTCAAGAAATAATAAATCTACAATAGTTCAAGAATTCATCAATGCATCAGAAAAATTTTCAAATGAAATTACATTGAATTCTGATGATCATTTTGACTTATTACAAATGAGTTATACAGTTAGAAATAACCTTTTTCATGGAGAGAAAAAAGCTCATCAAATGAAAGAAAAAGGTCATCGAAAGAGACTCCTACATTATGGTAATATTTTATTGGCAACCAATGAATGTTTTTTTGAGGTAATGAAAAATAAATATAGATATAGAAGAATGGAAGAATGGGAAGTAGACGATAATGTTAGATAATATCTCGACTTATTAAATCTTCACAAATAAATACAATATTACTTTTCCAAAACATTCTTAAATTTTAATACATCTTATAAAAATCAGTTGTAAATACTTTGTACGCTCCATAAAGTACTGCCATACAAATCCCCCTATGGTTATCATCATTTGGCTTTTCTTTTTGATATGCTAATGCATGAATTCCAAATTGTTCTAAAACAAAATGTTTATTCGAATAATCTACTTGCCATGCTATTTTTTTATCCCAATAAATTGCGTTAACCAACCAACTTAATTCTCGCCAATGAGGTGTAAGCACTACTAAATCATGTGGGTAATCCCTATTTAATTGCTCTTTTCTTTCTATTTCCCCTGTAACAACTAAATTAGCACCACCCCATTCACCTTGTTTTTCAATATAATTTGCAATCTTTCCAGATTCTATTAATTGCTGATAATCCAATAGTGTGTCAATTATTAATTGGAATTTTTTTTTATAGTCTTCTTTTCCAAAAATATATAGCTTTTCTTGGTATTCTTTTGGAAAAAAATTCTCAAAAGCAGCATCTTGTAATTTGCTTAAATAATTAATTTTAGGAGTTAAATTTAAATCCTTATCAACCACTTCATAAATTATAACTTCAACTTGCTTATAGTTATTTAAATTACTTAAACTATCTATTTTTAAATCCTCGTCTACTTCTTCAAAAATATTTTTATAATCATCCTTAGGTCTCTTAAATAACATAACCGTTTCTTGCTTTCGTTTATATATAGTTGGGTGTCCCTCAAATTTATCTAAATTGGTCAAATCTTCTTCCGTCATATCATAAATTAAACCCCAAACGATGTCTCCTGGGCTAACTAAAACATCAGCAACCGCACTTTCCCAATTTCTGGAATATCGTGTAAAAGCTAATTTGTAATCAGACAAAAAACCTTTTCCCAAATATTTAGAATTTGGACATCTTTTTTTAAATTGATCGTAGTCCATATTTGAACCGTATGCAAAATAGTATGGCATGTTTTTATTATTTTATTATTTTATCTTTATAATTATTTAAATGATACCTCAAACTCCTCCGCATCTTCAGGGTCTATTTCCAGCCTAGACAAATCAATCAATTCACTTTTGCTTTCTTCACAAAAGTAACAACTTGTTTCATATTGTTCACTGTAAGATATGTGTAAATCAATATCAAATGTATCAAACTCATATTCACCTGATGAACTATCCTCACTAAAACCTTCAGCCCAATTAATTATTACAGATAGTAGCTCTGACTTATAATTTTCATCTAAACATTCTATTTCCTTATCATTTTCATCAAATTGAGCAAGGTAAAACGATTCAACATTCATTGTCTCCTCTTTTCCATATGTTCCTGAAAAATGAAGACTTAGCGTATATCTCTCAAATAATTCATCCTCTAAATAATTCCTTATACTTGATTTGATTGCATCTTCCTCAAATGAATGATTGCTACTATACACCGAATTTACCATTTCAAGGATGCCATTGTTATTTACTAATTCAAAAGAGTAATCAGATATATGACTATAATCTTCTGCATAAAAAAAATTGTTATAAAGTATATTGTGTAATTTATCCTCCACCTCACTTGGTATATCCTTGGAACTATTCTCAAAATAAAAATCAAATGTTGGTGGACAACCACTATCAGTACTCATAGATACTGATAGTTTTCCATACATTTCAGATGAAGTTAAATAAGTGATAAAACTGATATTGTCTTTAAATTTCATGCTTTTTTATTTTAGATGTTTTTACAAATATAAATTTAAGCTTTGACAATTAGGGTCGAACTAGTGTTAAATAAAAAATATAAAATTTGCTTATTGAACGTATTCAGATTTTACAATTTTTTTTATTTAACAAATGGCAAATCATTCACTAACCACCAAAAAGTAAACTTGTGAATGGTTTTTCATTCATATTGCTTTATTCATTTAGTAATTATATTTTCACAAATTACATTCTAAAAAATCATAACTAACTCATAATATTAAAGTTAAGAGCTAATTATTTATTTAAAACTAATCTTTTATAATTCCAATATAAAATTTAAATACGTCTACTTATTTTCAATTCCTCGTAGTCAAGCCTTAGGTAAGGATGAAGTTCAATTGCTTTCGCAAAATTTAATTCGGCATTTTCTATTGTTTCCTCCCTCATTTGCTCTGTTTCAATTGCCTTTTCTGCTTTTTGTCTATTAAAGCCGAACTTGTAAAATTCTCTTTCAAAATTGCTTTTATCCATAATTGCTAATCCTAAATTAAAATATGCTAAAGCATTCACAGGGTTCAATTTTATAATTTGCGAATATAATTCAATGGCTTCCTGACTTCCACTGATTGATCCGTAGATTCTAATTGACTCCTTTGCCTTTTGAATTAAGATTCTTTCCTTTTCTGTTTTAGAACCATATTCCTTATCATAAAACTCTTTGGGTTTTAAATTTTCATCACTGATTTTTTTAATGATGCTTTCTTTAAATTTATGGTAAAGTTCTTTAATTTCAATATTATTTCTTAGCGCTACTGTATTATACAATTGACTAATATGAAATTGCTCATGGATTTCAGATATTTGTCTTAAAAAATTTATAAAATCATTAGTAGAAATGTAAAAACATTTTTGTGAATTTGTTAAATTGACCATTTCAAATTCAAAATAGCGAATTGTTTTACCCCAAAATTTCTTTTTGATTGTCTCTTTTTCTAAAGTAAATTTTTCATTCTCTGGTGTTGTTAATAAAAACATAAGATTTCCAGAGTCTGGGGGGTAACGCTTCCCTCCCAAATTCTTCAAACCTGAATTTAAACTAAACGAACATTGATTTATCAACTTTTCGAATATTTTCCCTGAAATTATTTTCATTTTTAAAGTATTTAATTGATTATTTTAGTTGTTAAACTTCTCTGTAAAATTCTCCAATTATATTATTTTCTTCAAATGTATAAAGATTTGATAATTGGTGAACTTTAATTTTATTAAGACTTAATAAAATAAAACCAATTAGGTTGTCTATGTCAGCAAAATGCGATCTGCTTGCTGGTACATTCTCAATTTTATTTTTTATTCTATTATTTTCAAGTGTTGGTTCCCGTATATTTCCATGATTTCAAGTAGCCCATTTTTAATATAAATTTATGAATTACTATTTTCTTTATGAACCCAAGTTCCTTCTAATTTGTCTATCATTTAGTTTTGATTTGTTGTTTTTCTAGCTATACCCTAATAAGTTTTACAGCTGTAAGAAGTTTGTATTTTGAAGACATAAACTAACTGCCATTTGAAAACTTAATACGAATGTTAAATCTTTGATTAACCAATTCACTAGCCATTTTTTTAAGCAACTCCTAGGAGTTATTAATTATCTACACATCATTTGAAATTGCTCGTTTTCCAAATATTCCTAATAATCTTGTCAACTCACTTTCAAAGATTCTTGTTGCATCAGTTGCACCGCTAATTGCATGTGCCATTTCATGCAACATAACAGCTAAAAATCTTTCTTGATTCTGCAAAACTGGTCGCCAAATAATAATCCTATTATTAGCTCCTTCCCAAAGTCCGTCACACTGCATAAAAGTTATATTATCCTTTTGCATGGTTTCAGAAATAACAATAGAATAAATATTTGAGGGCTTACCTCCAATTATTTCAAATATTTTGTCCTTTTTAACGAATATTTCTTTTTCTGCATAACTCAAGTCAGTTTCATTAACAAAGTTAAATTCAAAATTTTCATGTCGTTCATGGACAAATTCGGTAAAAATTCTGACTTTATTTTCTTCGTCTTCATTTTCGTTTTGTTCGGCAATTTTTTCTCTAAGATTATTGGGAATTACAACTATTTCAGCACCGCCTTGTCTTGCTTCGTTTACTAAATCAGTTCCTCTTTCAATTTCTTCTGCCGTTACAAAAACTACTCTTTTATACTTGTTTAAAATTTTTGCAGCATGCTCTTGAACATCAATCCATTTAAGTTCGTCATGACTATTTCCATAACTAAATTGACTTAGGTCAGAACTTAATGAAATTCCGATATCTTCACTTTGACATTCTAATAATATAGATTTTACTGTATTTGCATACGCTGTCCTACCAACATTTGTCCGTTCTCTATTGATGGCTTTTTTTATACTTGCATTTAGTAAAGTTATATTATAACTGAATAGAAAATTTTCTTCTGTTGCAACTAAAACTCCGTTTATGTATATTTTACCCTGTGTTCCAGCCTTCCTTAAAACACTACCATATTTAGTGTTTTCAATAATAGGTTCATCATTGAATTTTAAAAAAAGTTTTTTTCCTTCTTCTATATCAAAGTCTGAAATATTTGCCAAATGAAATTCTGTACCAATTAGATATTGATTTGATGGTTCTGAAATATAAGCGTGTAGAGTTATTAAATCGTCAAAGCCACTTTTTTGCGATTTACCCAAAGTAATGTCACCATGTTTTGATAAAATTCGAACTTCAATTCCTTTTCTTTCAAAAGTTGCCATGGCATCTTTTAAACCAATACCAAATTTTCCAATTATGCCATTTGCAGAAAGTTTTTCATCATTTTCTTTTTGAGTAAAATGTTCATATTTCAATCCACGTCCAAAGTCTTTTATTATCCATGAGTTTGCATTTACATTCTTAACAATTTGAATTTCGTTTGAGTTAGTTAATTTTTGTTCGTCCAATGCGTTTGCAATAATTTCCCTAACAGCATGTTTTATGTCCCAATTTTCAAGGATTTTCTCAATATTTAAGTCAAATTTTTTCATAGTAATCAATTTTAGATTGTATAAACCAAATGCCCTTTGATAGCCATTTTTATTGATTCTGCTGATTTTAAATCTTTATAGGATAAAATCTGTGACCATCCGCCATTTACTTTTTCAATAGTCAATGCAATTTCAAACGAATTGTCGAAGTCTTTTACCTCTTCAAATTGATTTACTTTGTTCGTTAATTTTATTTGATTATTACTGGCATTTAAGATTCCAAAGAATAATCGCTCATTCCTAATTTCACCATTAATAATTACTCGGTTGTCTTTACTTCTGTTCAACGATCTCGGAAAACTGCTATTAGAATCTAATTGAATTGAAACAACCGTTCTTTGTCCGTTCATATGTTTAATTTGAGAAATGTATTCCTCACCGAATCCCTTACTTTTACTACTAAATAAATTTGAAAATATTCCCATTTTTTTGTTTTATTAAATATGCTTACTCTATTCAGTTTTCAGCTTCCCTGTCTTATTTGTTTAATATGACGCATAACTTATATTTAAAGATAATTTTATAATAATTA
>CAISTO010000484.1 GCA_903888395.1 uncultured Bacteroidota bacterium
AACAGTTTAAGAAATAAAACTTGGAACAATGGTATATTCTTTAAGCATTTGTCATCGGAAGGCGACCAAGCTTTTCAGAACTTTAGTAACAATACCATTGCTGCTCACAGCAAACGCTTTTTCGACAAATCAATATTAAGTACCAGTGTTTTATACCATAGAAATGTTGTAAATAATTATGGGTATTTGGTTCCAGACTCTTTGATAGCTAATAAAGATACACTGAAAAATATTTATAATTTATTTGATTTAAATATTAGCCTAGAAAACTTAAAGAACGACACTGTTTCATTGGCTTATAAATTTGATTTGAATTACTATTTTCAAAATAACAATTACGACTTAGTAGAACATAACTTTAAATTAGCTGGAACATTGGCTAAAACCATTAGCAATATGCCGTTTACATTATATACTGGAATTAATAGCATGAGCAATATTTCAAACAGCAATACATTGCAGCGTACAGCTTTTATATTTAATCCTCGTATTAATTTAGAAGATGAACTATTTTATATAAAAGCTGGTTTTAACTTCACTTATTTTACCGATAGCTTGGATAATGCAAACCCTAATCATTTTTATCCGGTGGGTGAAGCTGCATACCATGTTATTCCAAAAGCATTAACAGTTTTAGCGGGAATAAATGGTAGTTATAACATCAATACTTTTAGAAGTATCAACGCTGAAAATCCTTTTGTAAGGAATTATATTTTTAAAAACACCAATAATAAATTTGAAATGTATGGTGGCCTAAAAGGTCATTTTGCTAAGGGATTAAATTTTTCATTGCAAGGATCAATTGCCAATATTAGCAATATGCTTTTTTATGTGGGTGATAGTAGCGGAAAACAAAGAATTATATACGATGAAAAAACCATTACGCTCACTACTTTTACTGCTGATATCAGTTATCAGGTTGGTGATAAATGGCGCTTAGGATTGATTTCAAAATTATACAATTACAGCATGGGCCAATTACAATATGCTTATAGTCGACCAAGTTCAGAAGTAAAGTTAAACAGCACATTTAATATTGGTGATAAATTTTTATTGCGTGCCGATGTGTTTTATGTTGGTGAAAGAAAAGGTGGAACATATGATAGAACAAATGGTAATAAAGATGATGTTTATGAAATAAAATTAGATCCATTTGTAGACATGAACATTGGACTAGATTACCGTTATAATAAAAATGTTTCTGTATTTTTCAACTTCAATAACATGGCAGCAGCAAGATATATGCGTTATACTAATTTAGATGTTTATGGCTTCAACGCACTAGGTGGAGTATCTTTAACGTTTTAAATAACAACTAAAATTTTAAAAAGCCATTGATGAAACTATCGTCAATGGCTTTTTGGTTTCGGTTCAATAATTCCTATATTTGTTTTAATAAATAAAATAATATGCTAGTCAAAAATATAGTTTTAGATTCAATTAATAATTTACCTGAAAGCTTTTCAATAGACGAATTAATGGAGAAGTTAATTGTTTTGAACAGGGTTCAAATTGGCGATAAACAATCGATAGAAAATTCCGTTGTAAATGAAGCTGAACTTGATAATGAAATTGAAAAATGGTTCAAATAAATTGGACTCATCAAGCGGTTTTTGATTTTAAAGAAATAAAAGATTATATTAGTAGGGATAGCGTTTTTTATGCTAAAAAGACAATTGAAAAAATACAAAGAAGAACACAGGTTTTAAAAATTTATCCTCATACGGGTAAAATAATAACTGAAATAAAACTTGAAAAGTTCCGAGAAATTAATGAAGGAAACTTTAGAATTTTATATAAAATAGTTAATGAAAATAGAATTGATATCCTAAGTGTTTTTCATTCAGCTAGGAATTTAAAAACTGAATCTATATTATAATTTTTAAAAAACGACCAAATAGCCATTGATGAAATAATCGTCAATGGCTTTTTTGGTGTTTATTAAATTATTTTGACTAAAATTAATTGTTATATATATTAGTCAAAATAATTTAATAAATAATCCTCTGAAAATAAAGGATAGTTAATGTTCTCTGTAATTTCAATATACTTTTTCAAATAGAATGTTTTGTTTTTCTGAGTATGATACATAAATATAGTTACAAAAATAGATATAACGTCTTTGTAACTATATTCATATCTGGTACTATTTATTTTGTTAATATTTTCTTCTAGACCAATATTTTTGTTATTCCAGTATTCATAAACCAATACCATTAATTCATATAATTTTTTATGCCTAATGTGGTGGAATTGTGTAGGGTTTTTATATTTCTTTAGTATATCAATAATTTTCTTCATGAATATAAAATCTTTGGTCAAAATTGCTATGAAAATAGGCTCATATAAAAAGTCCCAAACAACGTCTTTTGTTGAATCAACTTCATCATTTTTATTAATTTTCAAATCATCAAAATTTTGTTCGCATAATATTTTTATTGAAATTATACGTCCCCTTAGTATTGGATGAAAATTACTATTATCATTATTACTTAAACTAAAAAAAGAAACAGGTTTAAGCTCCATGTAATTTTTTAATTGTAGAATAGAAAGTGCAAAGTATCGCATTTGAATATCTTTGGAATTTTTGCTTACAAATTCACTCCAACTATTGTAATAACCCGATAAATTTGAATAATCAACAAATATGGAGTAAACAAAATTTAGGAAATTGGTATTTAAAAGTAAGTCTTCATTTACTTTTTTAATATTTCGAAACAATATTCCAACAGAGTTACCAAAGTGAAGTATTTCTTCATATGTAAAGTCTTTAAAAATAAAAACATTACTGTTAAAAACTTCATTCAATATATCAAATCTTTTAAAGTGAATGAGTTCTCTACATAATGAAATAAGTATATCAATGGAATCTTTATTTTTAATATTTAAGTCACCTACAAATTTTAATATTTCTGTCGGATCAGAATTAATAATATCATAAAGTTTTTCTTTAATAGTCCAATAGTTCTCATAAGGATTCTGTAACAAGAAATCTGGATAGTCATTATAACCATTATATTTTGCAAGTGTATTCAAAGTAGTTTTGTTTGGCTTCATATAACTTGCTAAACCAAAAAAACGCCTTAAAGCATTATAGCTTAATGTAAGAGAAGTCTTCTCAAAAATTAACTCTGAAAGCAACTCGCAATCACCTCTATTGCTAATAATAAATCCAGCGGTTAATTCAGTTTTCTTTCTTAATATATTTAACATTTTTAAACAATAATATTATGTATCAAATTTGTATCAAAAATATCATTTATTATTAATTTTTTTGCATTAAATAAATTAAATAATGAATCTTATATAATTAACAATCTTATTTGATC